>CAKRFH010000175.1:0-1550 GCA_934320555.1 uncultured Roseburia sp. | reverse complement strand
GTTAGCCGATTCTCGTCTTTCTTTATATTATTGAAATGTCTTATTCCGCAGTCTCATAGTTGGAACCATTCCATTTCTTGAGATAGTTGTCGCAGATGACATCAGGCATTCCGTTGGTCTCGGAAACCAGGAACTTGAAGGTTCCTGCCCTTAGCAAAGAGTTGCTTTCGCTGCCAATCTCTCTTCCGTCAGCCCACTTTACCATTACTATGTCAATGCGCTCGCCATAGTCTTCGGCATGAGTCATGCTACGATGGAATGTGATGTTTTCTTCTTCTCCATCTCCATCGAAGTCGAAAGTCATGTTTCTCTCACCTTCCTCGCTGCCAGAGTAGATGTCAGCGACTTTCAGTGTGCTACGTATTCTTCCCACGTTCTCCATATTGTCGCTTTCTATTTTCAGCTTGCCTTCTGCAAAAACATACTTAATGGTTCGCAAACCTTCTTTTTGTATCATGAGAGTATGGGGATCATATCTTGTTTCAAGGCTTGGATTTTCTTCCAACTCCATGCTTTTGGTTCGCTTGAAAGTGCTGGATGTCTTATCGTAATAGACTATGAAAGGATTGTCGTAGGCATTACCTTCGAATATCTGCAAGATGATTTCATAATTGCCGTCATTGTCAAGATCCTCTTGATGATAGATTTCGATGTTGCCATCTTCTGTGTAAAAACCTGTTTCCATCCATTCGTTGCCGACGAGAGCCAGCAGTTTCTTGTTTTCTACCTTGTAATCGGTTACGCTCTTTTCTTCCGTAGCAGAAGATGTTTCTTCATCGCTTGGTTCATCGAAAACACGGAAAGAGAAGAGGTGTTCGGTTGATACCGATGGGAAGTAATACTCATAGGTAATCCAGTCGAATTTCTGTTTGATGCTTGTCACCTTGGTTACGATGTCGGTCATTTCCTCCTCTGTGAGCGACTTGGTGTCGAAAGTCTTGTAATCATCCTTGGCAACAATACGGCTAGGGTTGTAATATATGCTGAAAGAGTATGACTTGGTACCATCATCGCTTGTGTAATCAGATACTTCGAAATAAGATGTGGCTGTAGTGTCACTCTCTTCCGTAGTTGCTTCGTATGCAAAAGGGAAAGCTAGGCAGTTCCCATCCAACAGTTCACCTACTCTCAGACGTGCAATTTCTTCTTCTGTATTGAGGGCAAAGCAGAGATTCTTGTTTTTACCTTTCTCCAGCAGGTTGTAGTCTGAACTGATGTTGCCGAGTACTTCCTGTGTGATAGGTTCTGGCTTAACCTCTTCGCATTGCGATTTCTCCACGTATGCCTCACGCACATCGCCCAATTCTGTTATCTGAACCTTATACCAACCTTCCTGCTCCTCTACGACAGGGAATACAGAAGTCGCATCCTCATACTTGAAGTTTTGAAGGTCTTTATATCCAGAGCTCGGCTTGTCCCCAGTCCATAAGTACTGATAGTCGATACCGCACCCCTCGTCATTGCAAGCCTGCATGAGTCGGGGGCTGCTAATGTCTGGTGTCTGGAAGAATGCCGTCTCCTTACCCTTCATGTGTACGAACTTCTCCCAC
>CAKRFH010000174.1:0-1613 GCA_934320555.1 uncultured Roseburia sp. | reverse complement strand
ATCGACAGACTGTATGTATTAGACGGCTGTCAGGACGGTCCGGTGCGCACAATTGTCAGAGAGGCGAGAAAATATGACACGATTATCCAGTTCGTGGAGAAAGAGCGCTTAGACCAGCTCTCTGAGACGAAAAAGCACCAGGGTGTGATCGCAGTTGCCGCAGCTTATGAGTACGCAGAGGTGGAAGATATTCTGAAGAAAGCAGAGGAAAAGGGCGAGCCGCCATTTATTTTCCTTTTGGATGATATTGAGGATCCACATAATCTCGGCGCGATCATCCGTACTGCAAACCTTGCAGGTGCACATGGTGTCATCATCCCGAAGAGAAGGGCGGTCGGTCTTACTGCAACGGTAGCAAAGACTTCCGCAGGTGCCATCAATTACACACCGGTAGCCAAGGTGACCAATCTTACCGCAACGATCAAGGAACTCAAGGAGAAAGGGCTGTGGTTCGTATGTGCCGATATGGGAGGCACCCAGATGTATCAGCTCAACCTGACCGGACCGATCGGTCTTGTCATCGGAAATGAGGGATCCGGTGTCAGCAAGCTTGTGAAGGAAAACTGCGATTTCATCGCATCCATCCCGATGAAGGGAGATATTGACTCACTGAATGCTTCCGTTGCAGCAGGTGTGCTTGCATATGAGATCGTGAGACAGCGGTTACAGTAAAACAGGAAAATCCACTTTGGACAGAGCTTAAGTGGCAGGAGAACGAGGGCGGGCAATTGTGAATGAAAGACGATCAGTTCATAGTTGCCCGTTTTGTGTGCAGGATCAATGTTGGAAGCTGCAAAAAAACGTGGGGAGAGAAGATGGACTATAGAGAGAATCGGACAGAAGAATATGAAAAGGAGACGGATGAGCAGCTGATTTGCCTGCTTAGGGCAGGCGATACCGGGGTCATGGATTATATTCTTGACAAGTACAAACCGCTTGTACGCAAAAAAGCGAATGCCCTGTTCCTGATTGGCGGCGATACGGACGATCTTATCCAGGAAGGGATGATCGGTCTTTTTAAGGCGATCCGCGATTACAACGGGGAGCGTGAGGCATCTTTTTTCCATTTCGCGGAGCTGTGTATCAGCAGGCAGATGTACAGTGCGGTCGAGGCATCCAACCGGAAAAAGCATGCCCCGCTCAACACCTACGTGTCCCTGTATACAGAATCAGGCGAGGAAGGCAAGACGTTAGAGAACCTGATTGCAGCCGGGACATCGGACAATCCTGAGCAGCTGATGATCGATCAGGAGAATCTGGAACTGTTCTGGGAAAAAGTAAGGAACAGCTTAAGCAAAATGGAACGGCAGGTTCTCGATGAGTATCTGTCCGGGGAAAATTACCAGCAGATTGCAGAGCACATGGGAAAACCGCCCAAAACCATCGACAATGCCTTACAGAGGATCAAGTCGAAAATTAAATTGATCCGGGAAAAATAGAGTCAGAAGGTTTTAAACGAAAAAATAGCACTGAAATATGTGAAAAGTGCACAAAAATTAAAATGAAATTTTGTTACATTTGTGAACACTTATCGGGGAGAGTATGATATTATAATTCTCGTAAAAACCCCCCAATACATTATATATAGTTTTTGCTATACCCCATAGTAAAAA
>CAKRFH010000173.1:0-1786 GCA_934320555.1 uncultured Roseburia sp. | reverse complement strand
ATCGGACTTCCGGATATCGTGCTTAGGCATGAGAATGAGGAGTGCGAGGTTGTAAAGCATTTCGGGTATGAGGATTTTAAGGGGAGATTGTCCTGAGAGGACAGAGAGTGTGTATAGGGCAGATTAGGAGATAACTATATTGTACAATATGGATAATTTGTTTTAAAAACAACAGCATATTCAGAGCACTGGCACTGTGTATTATTCCTTCGGTTTTGTTTTTGTTTAGTGTAATTATGAGTCGGTCAATTTTGTTGATTGTCACCTAAATATTGTTTGCGCCAAGCCATATTTTACTTTCGTATAAGAACGCAAAATGATATTAGCTAACTTACAGTTTGCAGAACAGTTGGGCGAAGTAGAAAATCGAAATTTAGAGGGAAAGAAAATCTAAAAACATCGAAAAAACAAGCATTTGCGGGCATGATACGAATCGTATCATGCATGTGAAAGAGCGTTTCTTTCATAGTTTTACACTTTTTGATAAGGTGGAGTTGTCGGAAAGACAAGCCAAAACAGAAAGGATGTAGAATTATGAAAAAGAGCGAAAAGAAGAATTTGCTGATTGGAAGCATATTCCTTGCAATGTTTGCAGTATGGACAGCTTTGATTCAGTCTGTGGATGTGCAGCCGCTTGGCCAAAACGGAACAAGTATTGGATTTGCAACATTCAATTGCTGGTTTCACCATTTCACAGGGGTAAACATGGCAATTTATACGATTACCGATTGGATGGGGCTGGTGCCTGTCGTAATATGCCTTATTTTCGCAGGGATTGGACTTGTACAGTTGATCAAAAGAAGAAGCCTTTTCAGGGTGGATGCAGATATCATGATTTTGGGTGTGTATTTTGTCATCGTGTTCTTGGCATATGCGATTTTTGAAATGATCCCAATCAATTACAGACCGATTTTAATCGAAGGAAGTATGGAGGCTTCTTATCCGTCCTCAACTACCTTGTTGGTATTAAGTGTAATGCCTGTCTTGATCGAGCAAATCCAGCGTAGACTTTCTGGCATTGGGGTAAAACGAATCATAACGATTGCGGCAATCGCTTTTTCGGTATTCATGGTGACTGGGAGATTGATTTCCGGAGTACATTGGTTTACGGATATCGTAGGCGGTGTACTGCTAAGTGCCGGATTGTTTAAGCTTTATAAAGCGGCAGTTATGCTGGCATTAAAAGAAAAATAGAATTGGTATGGGAGGTGCAGGTTTTGGAATTTCATGAAAAGCTTCAGGAATTAAGAAAGAGTCGAGGTTTGACACAGGAAGAATTAGCCGAGGCATTATTTGTTTCCAGAACCGCTATTTCAAAATGGGAGTCCGGAAGAGGATACCCAAGCATAGATTCATTAAAGGAAATATCCAGCTATTTTTCTGTATCAATTGATGATTTGTTATCTGGAGAGCAATTGATTTTCATAGCAGAAAAAGAAAACAAATCAAATCTCAATGGCGTATGCGATTTGTTATTGGGGTTTGTTGACTTGTTTTCACTGATGCTGATATTTCTTCCGCTGTATCCCAAACCGGTCAATGGATATATCTATTCGGTAAATCTCTTAGGATATGTAGATGGAAATGCTTTCATAATCAGGATCTATTGGGCATTGTTTATCAGCTTGACGATTGCCGGAATCGTGAAAATACTGATGGTCTATTTCAAGTTTGAAAAGGGCAAAAAAGCGGTTACATTCATCTCTGTAGGACTCAGTATCATTGCTGTTTTGTTTTTGGCTATGGCGAGAGAGCCGTATGCGATAACAGTAACGTTCCTGTTATT
>CAKRFH010000172.1:0-2078 GCA_934320555.1 uncultured Roseburia sp. | reverse complement strand
ATTCTGCCTTATTATGCGGAGAAATATACACGGTATAAGAGGGAAGAAGATGCCAGACAGGAGCTGGTGTGTGGAATTCTTTTGAGGAAATATTTAGGAGTGTGGAAAACAGGACAGGTCGGATATGGGAAGGATGGGAAGCCTTTTCTGTTGGAAAGACAGTGGAAATACAATTTGTCACACAGTGGAGTGTGGGTTGTATTAGGAATTTCAGATGCGGAGATCGGAGTGGATATCGAGCGTATCAGGCGGTATCACAGTGCCACCGCGCGGAAGCTTTTTACAGAGGAAGAACAGGTCATGCTGGAGCAGGTTGAAAGTGAGGAGGCGCGGAATGCCCTTTTTACGAGGCTGTGGACAGAGTGGGAAGCGGTATTGAAGTTAGAGGGAAGCGGATTCGCCGGTGGATGGAGAGAGAATGGCGTGGATAAGGCACGGTATGCAATCTGGACGAAAGAGATGGACGGGTATTTCTTAAGTGTTGCGACGAGGGATGCGACACTGATCTGCCTGGTAGAAGATGAACAACGCCGGAAGTGCTGATAAAAGATGCATTCCCGGCGTTGTTTTAAGATGTTTTGTTTCTTTTCAAAAAATCATCTGTAAAGGTGAAAATAAGCGGGAAGGAAGATTATATCTGGAAAAGAAACATCTAAGATGTTATGATAGAAAAAGTGAACTTGAAAGAATGAGAGGAACAGAAGGAAAAGCAGAATGAACAGAATTCGACCGCCTTTTTATGATAAATTTACCTGCATCGCAGACAGATGTCCCATCACCTGCTGTCAGGAGTGGAAGATCGGTGTGGATGCGGATACGAACCGGAAATGGAAGAAGCTGCTGCCGCCGGAGACCGTGGAGCCGCAGCGTAAGAATCTGAGTGCCTATACGACGAAGAAGGACGGGGAGCGCGTGATCGGTCTGATGGAAGACCACAAATGTCCTTTTTTAAATAAAGAAAAATTATGTAAACTTGTGATCGCATACGGAGATAAAGTGCTCTCAAAAACCTGCACCGACTTCCCGAGGGAAGTACATGTATTTGAGCAGCATGAGGAGGAAAATCTCATGCCATGCTGCCCGGCGGTGATCGATCTGTTGTGGAAGTGCGAAAAGGAGGAGATTTTCAAGATTCCGGAGACGGAGGAGGACGGGCAACTCCTTTTTACGATCCGAAGGGCGGTCCTGCAAATGGCAGCCAATGCGGAGGAAGACAATCTGTCAGAAATGTTAAGTGCAGCCTTTTATATTTTGAGTGAACTTTCCGGGGCGATAGAGGAAGCGGAAGGGGAAGAGGCAGCTTTGGCACTGGCAGCCGAGTATTTCTCTGCCGAGAATCAGGAAAACTTGAAAAAAGCAATCCGGGAGATCCCGTCCGATCCGCTGGCAACCATGCAGGAGCGCAACGAACTGTTGCAGGATCTTTCCGTCAACTATCGGCAGGAAGGCTTGTATACCACCTTTTTAGAGCCGCTTCTTGAGACCGCAGAGAATCTGACATCTGAATTCGATGCACAGAGCTCTGATAATCATTCCGCTATCGATCATGGCGGATCGGAACATGATAAGACGAATAATGGATCAGTCATCTATGAGGGAGTGGAACTTCAGAAATCCCTGCGGCAATTTGCAACAGTATTCCAGCCATACGAAAAGCTCATGAAAACCTGGCTCTTCGAAGAACTCCGTTCCGATCTGCTTCTGCCGGACAGCAGCCTGGAAGACATGCTTATCCAGCTCCAATGGATTGCTATGGAATACAGTGTCATCCGCCACAGCATATTCCTGACATGGCTTGATCACCGGAATGACATTACCTACGAGTCCGTAAAAACAGCGATCGTCATCCTCTCCCGCATGACCGGCTACGAGACAGACGATATCTACGAATATTTAGAGAACAGCTTCGAATCCCTTCTCTGGGATTGGGGCTACTTCGCTTTAGTTACGGGGAATTAAAAATTTAATAAAAGTAAAACGAGCAACAGCGAAACGCAAGAAAACCTGACGAGGATTGCGAGAGGCTGGCGTGTCTGCACACAGCCATGCCAGCCTCTCGCAATCAACACAGCCTACCC
>CAKRFH010000171.1:0-2089 GCA_934320555.1 uncultured Roseburia sp. | reverse complement strand
GGTTTGTACTGTTGGACATAACAGCAAGTTCATACCCTTTTTGCTTTAGCTTGGTTAATGAAGGCAAAACATCGGGAAACGGTTGAAATTCCTTGTGGATTTCAATGACCGTATCATACTTTGCCGCAAAAATGTCTGAACTCATTTCCATATCACAGTATGATAGAACTTCCTTGAGTAGTTTTTTATACGGAATAAAATCCTCCCCATACATCAGCCTGTCTTCATAACTTGAAAAAATAGATATAGCTTTTTGACCGGATAGTTCATGTTCCTCCGCCAGTTTTCCAATATAGTTATATAGAGGCGATGTGTCCAACAAGGTTCCATAGCAATCAAATGTCAATATCTTGTTCATTTTGTACTCCGCAAATTCCAGTTTATAGAGCTGTTTTAATGCTGCCAGATATTGTTTTTCAAATCCTGCAAACGCGCCTTGTAATCCTTGATAAGCGCCTGTGTGCTTTCTCCATCGGGAAAGCTGACAATATAGCCGTCCTCGGCTTCGTGAAAGCCGACTATGCCCGCCAGTCCGGCCATTCTCGCACCCTTCAGCAAGGTGTGATAATCATACTCGTTGTTGCTTATATGTAAAATCATGGGATTCTCCTAACCTGCCGTCACTTCATCAGGCACTATTTTATCACGCACAGCGTTATCTTTATTATACTGCCCGCAGGCGGCATCCGCAAGAAATCCGGATTAAAATCGTAAAATCGTTTGTTTTGAAATCAGTCGTTCTCACAATGTAGGGGCGTCTGCATAATTTGCCGCATCCGCTGTATTCACCCGATACAGCGGTATTTTTATTGTCAAAAAGGAGTTTTACCATGTCTAACGAAAACAAGATCCGAGTTTTATATGTTCAGCCGGGCAAGTATCCGGAGGAACGGATCATCGAGCACACCCTCGCGGCTATGCAGGCCCTTGTCGGCGGCGACATTGAAGCCGTGTACCCTTGGGAGGATAACGCCTGTGTTGTTTGTGATGATGAGGGAAAGCTGAAACACAAGCCCCTGAATCGCCCGCTGGAAGATTATGATGTTCTTTCCGGGGATTTCTTTGTCTGCGGCCTTGGGGAAGGTGATTTTTCCAGCCTGACCGATGAGCAGATGAAACGCTATGAACAGCTTTACCATGATCCGGTTGTGTTTGTGCCATCCCGCATGGGAATCATCCCCATGAAGGCAACTCCGGAGCAATACACCCGCGTAATGAAAGATACCGAAATGCGAAAGAACGCCAGCAAGGAGCGCCGAAGCCACAATGAACGATAAACAGCGCCGCACACAATTTGCCCGCCGTGCCATAGTGCATTCGGTGGTACGCAGCAGCATTGACAGCACTGCCCGGCAGGCGGAAAGTGCTGCACAGCGCGATGCATCGCCATCGGATAACGGTGTGAATGCCATTCAAAGCGGTGTCGATCAGGCGGGTCGGATTGTCGAAAACACAGCCTACACAAGCCGCAGAATCAGCTACACCAGGTTTCGCGCCTTGCAGGCAAAGCACGCCCAGAATAACCCTGCCGCCGATGCTGCATCTGCATCCGGGCAGGTGCGCCGCGAGGCATTCAGGCGCGGGCGCTTTCGTGCGCTGGCAATCGAAAAGGCAAAAGCAACCCAGTCGCAAGCCACCGTGTCATCCGCTGCTATGCCTATGCAAACGCAGCAGGTATCTGCCCGCCAAAAGCTCAGGCGGCAGGTTCTGATCCAAGATGCCGTCCGCAGATATTTCCAGAAAGAAACGGGAAATAAAGCTGCTTCCACAGCGGTAAGCAGCCGATTGCCTTTGTTCCAATGTGCCGGTGCCGCGCCAAAGCGGGCAGCCACCACACAAATTGGCAGACTGTTTCAACTACTTATGGCAGCGATCCAAAGGCTGCTGGCGCAAACCGTGCAGCGCGCCGTTGCGGCGCTGCTGGCGCTCTTGGCATCCGGCGGCGTGGTGCTGGTGTTGGCCATGGTCATCGGTGCTGCTGCGGCGGTGATCGGCTCACCGATGGGCATTTTATTTGCCGATGAATCCGGCGACCCGAACAGCATCCGCATTGCGGAAATTGTTGCGGAAACCAACGCCGACTTTGGCG
>CAKRFH010000170.1:0-2202 GCA_934320555.1 uncultured Roseburia sp. | reverse complement strand
AAAAGAACTGTCGCATATAATTCATCCTGTTCCCCCGTAAACTGCGAGAGTATCTCCGCCAGCGAAATATTCACACTGCCGACACAGACACTGACTGTGAAAAGAATCACAAGCAATGCGATCAGAAATGCAAAACAGATCCCATATTTGATTTTCCTATTTGAGCCTGTACATATAGGTGAGTTCATCCGTATCCTCCGTCAGCATTCTGTGGAAATCCGAAATAATGCTTCCTGTCTCCATAGTATCCTGATAGACATTTTTTCCGATGCACCACACGTTTCCATTTTTCACTGCTTTAAAATGTTCAAACAGGCTGCTCTTCGCTAACAGATCATCGGTCGTCGCCAGATTGCCATCGATCGTACTGTTATAGACCAGATAATCCGCATCCTTCGCCTGCGCGTAAAATTCTTCCATCTGCATATTGACACTCGAAGCTGCATTCTCCTCGCCCTTCAAGTTGTCAAATACATAATTGCCGCCCGCGATCCCGATCATTTTCGGGACGTAGTCGCCGCTCTTTCGGACATTGACAGTTCCGGCGCTCGTCACATAGAAAAATGCCACTGTCTTTCCGGTATTTTCAATGTCCTCCAGCTCTTTCACATACGCCTTCTGTTCCTCGAACGCAGCCTTCGCTTCCTCCTCTTTTCCGGTGAGCACCCCGTAAAGCTTCACCCACTCCGTCCTTCCGAGCGGATGGGACTCATAACTGGAATGGTCCACCAGAACCGGGATACCGAAAGATTCCAGATTCTCCTTCACATCCGGCGCATGGCTGATCATCATGGATTCCACCGCCAGCCTGCAATTTTTCGAGCAGATCAGCTCGTAATCCGGGGCATTATACTTTCCGGCGTATAAGATTGTTCCGTCTGCCATCGCCTCTTTTGCTTCCGGAATCTCCCATTTGTCCTCTGAAATTCCGGACAGGCTGATGTGATCCAGTGCATCTATACTGCAAAACATGTCCATTGTGGCAGATGCAACCAGGTAAATATCCGATACCGGTCCGTCTAACACGGTAATGTCTTCATCCAGATCGTCCGGCACCTCTTTTTTCTCTGTATTTAATAGAAATCTGCTTCCATCGGAGATGGAAATCAGTGTAAATCCATCACTATAGTAATCAATGGCATATTCTGTCGCGTAATCAAGCTCCATGCTCCTCTCATAGGTAAGCTTTGCACTGATCGTGCGGTCCTCACTCCGCCAGTCTGTCTGCTCCTTTCCACAGCCACAGACGAGCAGCATAAAAAGCAGAAAAACAGACGCCAGGTACCATCTCTTTTTTCCGATTCTACTCATTTTTTCTGTTTTCTCCTCTTTCTGAATGCGCACCAGGCAATCGTCCCAGCTGCGATGACTGCTGCAATGTAGATAACTGCAACCACCTCCATCGGTTTTTCTTCCCTTTTTTCTATGGAGTCCCCGACCAGACAGATCGTGTAGTCGATCTCATGCGGTACGCTCATGGCAGTTGTGTCCGCCGTCACTGCGATTTCAGCATCAAATGCTGTAACCGGAAGTTCAAAGACGGAATTACCTTCCGTATTGACCGGATAATAAGTCTCGCCATCTAACATCATATAGTCATAATACGGGCTGCTCCATTCTATCTCAACGGCTGCCCCCTCCTCTCTCACGTAAAGCGCTGCCGGTGACGTAACAGATGCCCTTCCGCTTCCGCCCGAAAGCTGCACCTCAACGAGATATTCCCCCTCCGGAAGGTTGATTTCGCTGTTCTCTTTCTCCTGATTCTGTGCCTGCGCTGCGCAGACGGTCTCTGTGGAACTGTTTGTGATTATCATAGATACGAATAAGATTGTTATCATTGAAATTATTTTTTTCATTCTGCCTCACATCCTGTCTTTTTTGCCATGAACCGGTCTGTTGGATGTGACAGCATTTCAGATTTGTTCTTATAGAAAAGCAGAAAGAAAAAGCGTCCCCATTTTCCATGGAAACGCTGTACCTGACACTCCCTGTCAAAATCTGTCATCCGTACAGCCAGTTACTCGTGGCGTGAAAGCTTGTGCTTTCCGTACAACAAACAGGCAGGTCTCCTGGCTTATAGATCTTTGCGCGCTGCCCTCTTCCCGGTCGCCCAGTGAGCATTGGCAGGCACTCCCTAAATACAGTGACGAGTTCGTACAGGATTCACACCTGTTTCCCTTTTCACCAGATCCGATGCAGCAG
>CAKRFH010000169.1:0-2287 GCA_934320555.1 uncultured Roseburia sp. | reverse complement strand
GATCAAAGAGTATTTGATTCCTGCTGATGGCAGCAAGGGAAGAGCATAGAACCGGCAGGATGGAACTCTTAAATGTGAAGTGTTGATGATTCAGCACTTCTTTTTTTTATAGAAAAGTTGAATAATACACCATAATTGCTATAATAAACAATATCAGTAATGCGGGAAGATCATCTGTAAAGATATTTTCAAAAATTTCTGAATACATTATGAAAAGAAATGAAAGGAGATTACAGAGCATGAAAGTATTAATGTTAAACGGCAGTGCAAAAGCGAACGGCAACACCAATCAGGCATTAGAAGAAGTAGGAAAGCAGTTAGAGAAGGAAGGGATCGAGTACGAGATCTTCCAGATTGGAGGAGCTCCGGTGAGAGACTGCATCGGCTGCGGGCAGTGCACGGAAACTGGCTGCGTGTTTGCGGATGATGCGGTGAATGAATTTGTGGCAAAGGCAAAGGAGGCAGACGGATTCGTATTCGGAACACCGGTTTACTATGCACATCCAAGCGGACGGGTGTTATCCTTTTTAGACAGAGCTTTTTATAGCAGCAGTGCAGCTTTTAAGTTCAAGCCAGGTGCAGCAGTTGCAGTTGCGAGAAGAGGCGGAACAACGGCATCCTTTGATGTGATGAATAAGTATTTTGGAATTTCGCAGATGCCGGTAGTTGGTTCTACTTACTGGAACATTGCACATGGACGTGTGCCGGGCGAGGTAGAACAGGATGCGGAAGGCATGCAGACGATGAGAAATATCGCGCGGAATATGGCATGGATGCTGAAGTGCTTCGAGGCCGGAAAGAAGGCGGGAGTCTGTCTTCCAGAGACTGAGACAGGGAACAGGACACATTTTATCCGCTAAGATTCTGTTACAGAAGAAACGTCAGAACCGGTGTCTGCTGGAGCCGACGTTTCTTTTTTTGTGGCAATACCTGATAAGTGAAACTTATTTTTTCATTCAAGGGAAAATACATCCTGTGAATGAAAAACGCTCCGCGAGGATCGCACTGCGGCGGAGACGTATTATGTCGCAAAAGCGACCCGCCGCAGGCGGAGAATCCTGCAAGCAGGATTCCATCTTATCATAGATGAGATGGAAGAGAGAAATGGAAATTAGCTTGACGTATGTGCAAAAAGGAAGTATAGTTATATACAGCTCAACACTTCAACGCGTTGAATTAAGAAAAACACGATGTAATAAGACTGCCATGCGAAGCATGTGTAGATCACAATCATAAATCGCAGATTTATGATATAATAAAACTGCCGTACGAAGTGCATGTAGATCAAGATCATGAATCGCAGATTCATGATATAATAAGACTGCCGCACGAAGTGCGTGTAGATCAAGATCATAAATCGCAGATTTATGATATAGTAATCGGAACGAGAACAGATAAGAGATAACAAATGGAGGATACAGAACATGGAGATGGAAATGGAATTTGTGCGCAAGCTGCCGACACCGCAGGAGCTGAAAGAACAGTTTCCGGTGAGTGAAAAGATTGCGAAAATAAAGGAAGCGCGGGATGAGGAGATCCGAAATATCTTTGAGGGAAAGGATGACAGACTTCTGCTCGTGATCGGACCATGTTCAGCGGATAATGAAGATGCGGTCATTGATTATATTACACGTCTGCGTAAAGTGCAGGATAAGGTAGCAGACAGGATTCTCATGATCCCGCGTATTTACACGAACAAGCCGAGGACGATCGGGGTTGGATACAAGGGAATGCTGCATCAGCCGGATCCGGAGAAGAAAGAGGATATGTTAAAGGGAATTATTGCGATCCGTGAGCTGCACGCAAGAGCGGTCAATGAGACTGGTTTTACCTGCGCGGATGAGATGCTGTATCCGGAAAATCACAGATATCTGTCAGACCTTCTCTCTTATGTGGCGGTTGGAGCGCGTTCGGTGGAAGATCAGCAGCACAGACTGACGGCGAGCGGTGTCGGTATTCCGGTTGGAATGAAGAATCCGACCGGCGGCGATATTTCCGTTATGATGAATTCCATGATTGCAGCACAGCACGGACATACATTCCTCTATCGTGGATGGGAAGTAAAGACAAAAGGAAATCCATATGCACATGCAATTCTCCGCGGGTATGTGGATAAGTTCGGCAGAAATATTCCAAATTATCATTACGAGGATTTACAGAACCTGTTAGAGCATTACGAGGATGCCAATTCATCGAAAGAGAAAGGGCTTGCAAATCCGGCAGTTATCGTGGATACGAACCATTCGAATTCCGGCAAGCAGTACTTAGAACAGATCCGTATCAGTAA
>CAKRFH010000168.1:0-2375 GCA_934320555.1 uncultured Roseburia sp. | reverse complement strand
TTCTCTCATTACGCTTTCATGTTCCTGTAATTCTTCATTAATAGCGGCAGTTCCACGATCAGCATGGCAATCCAGCCTGCCGACAATGATGCTGTCCACGGAATTATACATCAGCTGAAAAATATTTCCAAATACAAGTGGAATGGTAAATTTTATCAATTGCGGTGTGATGGCACCTTCTGTCAGATCTTTGGTCATATGAATTCTGTTCTCCTGCTTTCATTCTGCATTGTATTGTAGCACATCCATTTTCTGAATACAACGGTCAGCGCACCGTGGAAAAACAGATTTCGGTTTGTGCGCATTTTCTTGCACAAAAAAAGGAAGCCGGATGTAACAGCTCCCCTTTTTCTCTATCTGCATCTGCTATTTTTTCGTGATATGAAGTGTCCGCATGGAGTTCAAAATTGCAATGACGGAAACACCGACATCTGCGAAAACGGCCTCCCACATGTTGGCAAAACCAAGTGCACCCATGACGAGGACGATTGCCTTGACTGCAAGTGCAAAAACGATGTTCTGCTTCACGATAGAAAGTGTCTTTCTCGCAATTTTTACAATAGAAGCAATCTTGGTCACATCGTCATCCATCAGTACAATGTCAGCCGCCTCGATCGCTGCATCAGAGCCCATGCTTCCCATGGCAATTCCGATATCGGCTCTTGTCAGAACCGGTGCATCGTTGATGCCGTCCCCGACAAACGCAAGCTTCTGTTTCTCACCCTCTGCTGCAAGCAGTGCCTCTACCTGCGCTACTTTGTCTCCCGGAAGCAGCTCTGCATGTACTTCATCAATGCCGATCTCTGCCGCTACCGCCTCTGCGGTCTGTCTGCGGTCACCGGTCAGCATAACGCTCTTTCTGACACCTACCTGTTTCATATCGCGGATCGCTTCCTTCGCGCCGTCCTTGATCGTATCGGAGATCACGACAGCTCCTTCGAATGCGCCGTCGCATGCCACATAGACCACAGTTCCAATGCTCTTGCAGCCAGTGTATGCGATCTTCTCTGCTTTCATAAGCTTCTCATTGCCAAGCAGTACTGTTTTTCCGTCAATTACTGCCTTAATACCGTGTCCGGCTACCTCTTCGGTCTGTGTGACACGGTTTAAATCAAGCTCTTTTCCGTATGCTTCCCGGATAGAGTTCGCGATCGGATGGTTCGAATAGCCTTCCCCAAGCGCTGCAAGCTCGATCAGTTCCTCTTTGGAAAGCTGCTCGCTCTGCACTTCGGTCACCTTGAACTCGCCTTTCGTCAGGGTTCCGGTCTTATCGAAGACAATCGTATCCATCTCCGCTACCGCCTCAAGATAGTTGCTGCCCTTTACGAGCACACCAATCTGGGAGGCTGCTCCGATCCCTCCAAAGAAACCGAGCGGAACAGAAATGACAAGGGCGCACGGGCACGAAATAACAAGGAAAATACAAGCTCTCTGGATCCATTCTGCCCATCCGCCACCAAGGATCAATGGAGGCAGGATTGCAAGGATCACAGCTCCGATTGTGACAACCGGAGTGTAATATTTTGCAAAACGTGTGATGAAGTTCTCCACTCTCGCTTTTTTGCTGCTCGCATTCTCAACTAATTCGAGGATCTTGGCAACTGTAGAGTCGTCGAATTCTTTTGTGGTGCGCACTTTTAAGGTACCGCTTCCATTCACACAGCCGCTGATGATCTCATCGCCGGCTTTGGCACTTCGCGGAACGGATTCACCGGTCAGTGCTGCTGTATCAATGAGTGACTCACCTTCTACGATCACACCGTCAAGCGGGATTCTCTCGCCCGGTTTTATTACGATGATACTTCCGACTTCCACATCATCCGGATCCACCTGCTGCAGGACACCGTCCTCCTCGATGTTGGCATATTCCGGGCAGATGTCCATCATATCAGAAATGGACTGGCGGGATTTGCCGACTGCATAACCCTGGAAGAGCTCCCCTACCTGATAGAAGAGCATAACGGCAACTGCCTCGGAATACTCTCCCACACCGAAGGCTCCGAAGGTGGCGATCATCATAAGGAAGTTCTCATCGAACACCTGTCCGTGGCTGATGTTGCGGGCTGCTTTGTAGATGATATCATAGCCGATGACCAGGTATGGAACGAGGTAGATGAGGAACAGAAGGAAGGATCCTTCTAACGGGGCTAATATACCCGTGTGTTCACAGACAAACAGGATTGCAAAAATAACAAAGGTGATCAGGATGCGGGTCAGCATCTTTTTCTGTTTTTTCGTCATTTTATAGGGGTCTCCTTTTTTACATTTTTTCTTAATTGGGGGCGAAACTCGAAGGTAGGCTGTGTTGGATGCCGGGTGGGAGTGGGACGGGCAGTGGAAGACACGCTTTCGCTCCGCGTCGCTCGCAGCGGTAC
>CAKRFH010000167.1:0-2483 GCA_934320555.1 uncultured Roseburia sp. | reverse complement strand
AAAAGAAAGAAAAGAAAGAACCTGATTAAGATGTTTTATTTGAAAGTAATAAAACAAAACAAGAAAAATTAAATAGCGAGGTATAGTCCAATGGACGAAATAGTTTAAAAGGCGACATGGAAAGAAAAAAAATTTCGATGTCGCCTTTTTCATGTTTATTTTTTATAACTGGGTGATAACAAAAATATCGTAAATTGCCTTGATTGCATTTTCAAAATCAGCGTTGCTGACACCAATGATAATATTTAATTCAGAGGAGCCCTGATCGATCATCTTGACATTGATATTCGCATGTGCCAGTGCGGAGAAAATTCTTCCTGCTGTTCCACGGGTGGACTTCATACCGCGTCCTACCACTGCGATCAGTGCCAGATTGCTCTCTAATTCGATGCTGTCCGGATGCGCTTTTCTGTGGATCGCGGAGATAACGGACTGCTCTTTGCCCTCGAATTCCGGCTGATGTACAAAGATTGTCATCGTGTCGATTCCGGATGGCATATGCTCGAAGGAGATACCGTTCTCCTCAAATGCCTCGAGTACTTTTCTGCCAAATCCAATCTCTGCATTCATCATATCCTTATCAATATTGACAGATACGAACCCTTTCTTTCCGGCGATACCGGTGATCGTATACTGTGGCTGATGGCAGGTGCTCTCCACGATCCAGGTTCCTGCATCATCCGGTGCATTCGTGTTGCGGATATTGATCGGGATACCGGCTTTCCTTACCGGGAATACGGCATCTTCATGAAGCACTCCGGCGCCCATATAAGAAAGCTCACGGAGCTCGCGGTATGTGATCGTCTTGATTGGCTGCGGATTGTCGATAATCCGTGGATCTGCGATCAGGAAACCGGATACATCCGTCCAGTTCTCATAGCAGGTTGCATGCACAGCTCTTGCTACGATCGAACCTGTGATATCAGAACCTCCTCTGGAGAAGGTCTTAATCGTTCCGTCCTCCTTCGCTCCATAAAAGCCCGGAATGACTGCTCTCTCTATCCCTGCAAGACGCTCTGACAATACTTTATCTGTCTTCTCTGCCTCGAAATTGCCGTCCTCATCGAAGGAAATCACCTCTGCCGCATCTACAAACTCATAGCCGAGATAATTTGCCATAATAATTCCGTTCAGATACTCTCCGCGGGATGCTGCATAATCCACACCGGCTTTGTTCTTAAAATTCTCCGCAATCTTCTGAAATTCATTATCCAGAGATAATTTCAGGTTCAATCCGTTGATGATTGTATCATAACGTTCCTTAATCTTCATCAACTGCACACGGAAATCTTCCTCCTGCTCTGCGAGATCATAGCAGGCATATAACATATCCGTTACTTTCGTGTCCTTGGGATTACGCTTTCCCGGTGCACTCGGTACTACATATTTTCTCTCTTTATCTGAAGTGATAATTTTGCCAACCTTGGCAAACTGTTCTGCACTTGCAAGAGAACTTCCACCAAATTTTACAACTTTTATCATGTTCATGCTCCTTTGCTTCTGTTTATCTGTCAGCCGTTTTGAAAACTGTATCTATATTATCATAAATGCCCGCTACGTCAAATCTTTTTTTTACAAAAAATGCGATTTTTCGGGATTTTCCGGCGTTCCATGCGTATTATGTCAACCAGTCATAATTTAAGTTTATGGAAGCTAAAAATCACAGTCATGCAACCTTGCTATCTTGCCAGAAGTCCTGCCGAAAGATAATCTGCAAGTTCAATCATATGCTGCTCTGATTCCATGAAAAGCCTGATATCGGTCTCATAGTCCCCGTCCAAATAGGCTTCCATCTGCTGCCGCTCGAGATCCAGATGGGTGTAGAGCAGTTTCCGAAGCTCCTCCTCCCCATACGCCGGATTCTGTCTGGCAAAAAGCGCTGCAATCTCCTCAGCGTTCTTATACCATTTCTCCATAATCTCTCCGGAATAGGTCACGTCCCGTTTCAGCTCTGCCGCTACCGCGTCCGTCAGCTGCAAATGCTGCTCCATGAGACCGCGCAGCCGCCGCATCGTATCTGCCGGAAACCTCTTTTCAAAAACCGACAAAATCTGATTCATATTCTGCCCCACGGCACGCTTCCACGCATTCTGGCTGGACAGATTTTCAAAAAAGGCGGTCAGGTAAAATTTTACACTGATGATGTGGTTTTGCCAGTCAAGCCGCATCTGGTTTTTCATCTTTTCCACACCGTTTTCTGCATTCGAACCGTTATTCATCCCCGGATTCTGTGGTTTCGGCGGCCGGATTGGCAGTACAACCACACTGCCCTCTTTTTTCTCCTCCTCATATCCTTCGCCCGGGCAGACGACCAGCCGCATTCCGACCTGCAGATTGTAAGGGTTGACGCCGGAATTCAGCAAAATCAACTCTGTCACGGTCGTGTGGTATTTTCTCGAAAGACTGTAGAGAGAGTCTCCCTCCTGCACCCTGTGGGTGATTCTGTTTTCACAATACATAGATTCATTCCTGATATGCTTTCC
>CAKRFH010000166.1:0-2582 GCA_934320555.1 uncultured Roseburia sp. | reverse complement strand
AAATCCACCGATAACGTAGGTATTACCGCAGGGGCTTCTACCCCAAACAATATTATTGAGGAGGTTCAAAAGAATGTCAGAAATGAGCTTTGAACAAATGCTGGAGGAATCATTTAAAACAATAAGAAATGGAGAGGTAGTTGAAGGTACCGTTATCGATGTGAAACCGGATGAGATCGTCTTAAATATCGGATACAAAGCAGACGGAATCATTACACGCAATGAGTACACAAACGAAACAAATGTTGATCTTACAACACTTGTTTCCGTAGGCGATACCATGGAAGCCAAAGTTTTAAAAGTAAACGATGGCGAGGGACAGGTTCTCTTAACTTATAAACGTCTCGCAGCTGAAAAAGGAAGCAAGAGATTAGAGGAAGCATTTGAAAACAAAGAAGTATTAACAGCAAAAGTATCACAGGTATTAGATGGCGGATTATGTGTCGTTGTTGATGAGACAAGAGTCTTCATCCCGGCAAGCCTCGTATCTGATTCTTATGAGAAGGATCTTTCCAAGTACAAAGATCAGGAGATCCAGTTCGTAATCAGCGAGTTCAACCCGAAACGCAGAAGAATCATCGGTGACAGAAAGCAGTTATTAGTAGAGAAGAAGTTAGAGCAGCAGAAAGAACTCTTCGCTAAGATCAAAGTTGGCGATGTTATGGAAGGAACTGTTAAGAATGTAACAGACTTCGGTGCATTCATCGACTTAGGCGGAGCAGACGGATTACTTCATATCTCTGAGATGTCCTGGGGACGTGTAGAGAGCCCGAAGAAAGTCTTCAAAGTAGGCGATACTGTAAGAGTATTCATCAAAGATATCAACGAGACCAAGATTGCATTAAGCATGAAGTTCCCGGCAGAGAACCCTTGGAACGGTGCAGCTGAGAAATATGCAATCGGCAACATTGTAACAGGAAAAGTTGCAAGAATGACAGACTTCGGTGCATTCGTAGAGCTTGCTCCTGGTGTAGATGCATTACTTCATGTATCCCAGATCTCCAAAGAGCATGTAGAGAAGCCATCCGATGTATTAAAGATCGGACAGGAAATCGAAGCTAAGATCGTTGACTTCAACGAGGAAGACAAGAAGATCAGCCTTTCCATGAAAGCTTTAGAGGCACAGGAAGAGGCTGCAGAGAGCGAAGAAGCTCCAGCAGAGGAATAAGAAGCACAGATCAGCAGATATGCTGGTGAGATAGAAGAACCGGTACAAAAGGTGCATAGCCTTTTGTACCGGTTCTTTATGTTCAAGGTAAGATGGCAGACTAAGGTTTGACAAGCAGAAATTTTTGCAAAATATGAAGTACATAGGCATGCAGTGCTGCATCCGAGTCGAGAAATTCCTCGGTCAGTTCAAACCAGGTGAGCCTGTCTTTTCTGGTCTCCCGGAAAGCAGGGGAGAACAGTTCTTCATACTGTGGCAGAAAGATGCCTTTTTTTCTCGTATAACACGTGGAGGAGGTTGCCTTCTTCCGGTGATCCTTATCTACGCCGGAGATAAGACTCTTATGAACGGCAATATCTTCTTCCGGCAGATAGTAGTAATCATGCGGATTCTGAAAAAAATATTTCAACTCACCGTCATAAAGCCGGACAGAAAGCTTTGAAGCTGTTTTGCCACAACGCAGGTAATATTCATTGTAACGGCAGGAAGCCCGCCCCGGAAGCGGTTCATCGTGGGACAGGGTGAAGATCAATTCTTTCTGCATGACGCCATCAATATCGCAAAACAGGTTGCTTTCCACAGAAGATACAGAGAAGCCGCCTTCAAACAGGCTTCGGTAGGAGAGCAGGGACAGGAGGGCGGGCATATCGGCGACGTCCTCATAATTATGCTGTTTTAATGTGAGAAGCGCCTCTTTGTCGCCAGTCTTCCCATAGTGGCGGTATACCTCGATCAGTTCGCCGCCATTATAAGGGTCTGACCGGGAGATACCCAGGAAAGCTTCCACGGTTTTTAATTTGTAATTCGGAAGCCCGAGCAGAAAACGGAAGGCGCAGACCTCTTTATACAGATCCACAGAAGTAATCGCGTCAAACGGATGTGTGAGATGGAGCCTTTCACATCTGGCTTTTAAATAGGGAAGGTCGAAGCCGTCCCCGTTGTAGGAGACCAGGGTCCGGATTTCGGTGAGATCTTCTAAAAAGTGTGCAAGAAGCTGTGGTTCCTCGTCCGGAGTGTCAGCAAAATACTGTGTCAGTACGAGCAGATCGTCTTTTCGCCGGATGGTACCGATCAGATAGAGGGTTGTGTATGTGGCGGAAAAGCCGGTTGTCTCGATATCGAACAGCATCGAATCCTCAGCGAGCAGCTTTGTGCCGGAGGAACCAAGCTCGGGAGCTGTTATGGTATTTTCCCAGATTTTCATATGAATTCCTGCCTTGTTTTTATAAATAGGATTGTGTAAAAATACTATGATTGTTAAATAAATATCGGAAAATCATGAAATACAAAATTTTCTGAAACGTTACACATATATTCATTTTAGCACACTTCGCACAGAAAATACACCGTCCTTATTTTGTAAAATTTCTCTATATAATCTGAAAAATATGTCTATTATTGTTAAAAATATATC
>CAKRFH010000165.1:0-2623 GCA_934320555.1 uncultured Roseburia sp. | reverse complement strand
TGGTGGAGGAGAAATGCTCCAGAGATCATCTGCCGGAGGAGGATAAGCAGTTCATTGCAGATTTCTACAAATACGGGTTTGTCGGAATAATGTTAGACTGGATCGACCGCGGCATGAAAGAGGACTATCAGAAAATCGTGGAGCTGCTTGCGGTGACACTGCATGGAAATATTACCAATTCTATCCGAAATTTCGAGCAGGAAAAATAAATCAGGATTCGTTTTTTATCAAAAAAGGTGAAGTGATAAAATTTTTATCATTTCACCTTTTTTGTAAATTGGAAAACATTTTTGGGTAAGCTAAGATAGAACCATCAAAAAGAAAAGCGCAAAGGAGATTTTTATCATGGAAAAGAGAAAGATAGAACTTGGAGTAGCAGCGCTCGCAGCAGGAGCCGGAGTGGCAGTGCTTGCAGCAAGGAATCATAAAACGGCAGTGGAAACAGAAGTGAAAAAAGCAGCGGGGACAGCAAAACCGGAGCAGGAATACCGCAACACAGAGCGCGGAAAATATAAAAAAAACAACAAAGGCATTTACTATACGAACGGCAACTATGAAGCTTTTGCAAGACCAAAGAAACCGGCAGGCGTGGAGGAGAAGAGTGCATATATTGTAGGAAGCGGCCTGGCATCTTTGGCGGCAGCGTGCTTTCTTGTAAGAGATGGACAGATGCCTGGCGACCATATTCATATTCTGGAGGCAATGGATATTGCAGGTGGAGCATGCGATGGTATTTACGATGCGACCAGAGGCTATGTGATGCGTGGCGGACGTGAGATGGAAAACCATTTTGAGTGTCTGTGGGATCTGTTCCGCAGCATCCCATCCATTGAGACACCGGGAGTATCTGTTCTGGATGAATATTACTGGCTGAATAAAGAGGATCCGAACTATTCCCTTTGCAGGGCTACCGAAGAGCGCGGAAAAGATGCCCACACAGATGGAAAGTTTAATCTGAGCCAGAAAGGCTGCATGGAGATTATGAAGCTGTTCCTGACAAAAGATGAGGATCTCTATGATAAGACGATTGAGGATGTCTTTGATGAGGAAGTCTTTGATTCCACCTTCTGGCTGTACTGGAGAACAATGTTTGCGTTTGAAAACTGGCACAGTGCACTGGAAATGAAGCTTTATTTCCAGCGCTTCATCCATCACATTGCAGGATTGCCGGATTTCTCAGCCTTAAAATTTACCAAATATAACCAGTATGAATCCCTGATCCTTCCAATGCAGAAATATCTGGAGGCAGCAGGTGTGGACTTTCAGTTCAACACTGAGGTGACAAACGTTATCTTTGAAATTAACAATGGAAAGAAAGTTGCAAAGACAATCGAATGTAAGGTAAAAGGGGTAGAGGAAGGCATTACATTAACAGAAAATGACCTGGTATTTGTCACAAACGGAAGCTGTACAGAAGGCACTATTTACGGTGACCAGAACCATGCGCCAAACGGGGATGCGGAAGTCCGCACGAGCGGGTGCTGGAGCTTATGGAAGAATATTGCAAAACAGGATCCATCCTTCGGACATCCGGAGAAGTTCTGTTCTGATGTTTCTAAGACAAACTGGGAGTCAGCGACAGTTACAACTTTAGATGACAAGATTATTCCTTATATTATGGATATCTGCAAGAGAGATCCAAGATCAGGAAAAGTAGTGACAGGCGGTATTGTAAGCTGTAAAGATTCGAACTGGCTTTTGAGCTGGACAATCAACCGTCAGGGACAGTTTAAAGAGCAGGACAAGAAACAGGTCTGCGTCTGGGTATATGGACTTTTCACTGATGTACCGGGTGACTATATCAAAAAGCCAATGAAAGAATGTACCGGAAAAGAGATTACGGAGGAGTGGCTGTATCATCTCGGTGTTCCGACAGACCAGATTGAAGAGCTGGCAGAACACAGTGCCGTCTGCGTGCCGACCATGATGCCATATATTACCGCATTCTTTATGCCGAGAACCAAAGGGGACAGACCGGATGTTATCCCGGATGGCTGCGTGAACTTCGCTTTCCTGGGACAGTTTGCAGAGACACCGAGAGATACCGTATTCACAACCGAATATTCCGTCAGAACCGCAATGGAAGCAGTTTACGGATTACTTGGAGTAGACAGAGGCGTGCCGGAGGTATGGGGCAGCGTTTACGATATCAGGGAACTCTTAGACAGCAGCGTGAAGCTGATGGATGGTAAGTCACCGCTTGAGATTTCTCTGCCTGGTCCACTTAATGCTTTGAAAAAACCATTGCTCCACATCGTAAAAGGAACTGTGATAGAGAAAGTGCTGAGAGATCATAATGTGATCAAAGATGGCATGATGTAGAGATACTTGTAAAATCGAAAATATAAGAAAAACTGGCAGCCATACAGGAGTATTTTCTCCAGTGTGGCTGCAACATTCCTGATAATACTTGACGAATGTGTTCTGGCTCAATTATAAAATGTTCGCGGAGCGTGCTTTTCATCGTTTTAGTGAAAAAGGAATTCTGCAAAGCTGAAATACACCGCAGAAATCACATTATACTAAGAAGAGAATACAGTCATATGAAAAACAGGTAAAAACTGTGAAAAAATCTATTGACAAATAAATACAGGTTTGCTAATATATACAAGCTGTCACACAC
>CAKRFH010000164.1:0-2650 GCA_934320555.1 uncultured Roseburia sp. | reverse complement strand
CATAACGTAACGTATGCCGGGATTGGGTGGGGCTTCCGGAAGATTTTCCTCTGGGCTACGGAGAGGAGACTCAAGTCAATTCTCGAAGCCGTTGCTGAGAGAAT
Source organism: uncultured Roseburia sp. (assembly GCA_934320555.1). Classification (GTDB taxonomy): domain Bacteria; phylum Bacillota; class Clostridia; order Lachnospirales; family Lachnospiraceae; genus Roseburia. The sequence continues at coordinate 2,546 of CAKRFH010000164.1, read as the reverse complement.
TGGCTGCTTTGAGGCTCATCGGAGTTCTAAGCCCAATGGAAATCTGGAGGAAGCTCCACCCAATCCCGGCTCACACTACCTATCGACCGGCAGCGTAGATGTTTCGATAGCCCGACAACTTCGGATTTAAGCAAACACCTTCCGCACCATATCCGCATCAAACACTACCTGCTCTACATGGTCCACCTCGATCTGGTACAGGGCGTTCGCAGCAAGATGCTCGGCTGCCTGCTCAAGGTCTCGGATTCCGGAGGTGTTCTTATACTGGTCGATGAGGGCATCTAAACCGTCCTCTGTAAGCACGAGTTCGCCCTGCTGCAGACCGATCCTCTTTAATACTTTCTGCAGTGCGAACTTCGAGAAAATAATTTTCTTTTCTTCTAATGTATAGTCCGGAATATCGATCACAGCGAAACGGGACATTAACGGTGCACTGATGTCCTCCTTCACGTTGGCGGTTGCGATTGGATAGACGCCGCCGGTCGGGATCATACATTCCATATAATTGTCGGTAAAACCGAGATTGTCTAACAGTGTGAGCAGTACGTCCGCCGGGTTTCCGTTGCCCTTACCGGAGGCTGCCTTGTCAAGCTCATTGATGATAAAGACAAGATTCGACTCTCCTGCCATGGAAAAAGCTTCCATAATAATACCCGGTTTTGCGTTTCCGTAAATGCGGGAGCTTCCGGTGAGCTGCTCCGGATCATTGATCGAGCTCATGTCGAGCGTGGTCCACGGCAGCTTTAAAATTCTTGCCACGGCATAAGCAATCTGTGACTTTCCGGTTCCCGCCGGTCCAATCAGCAAAAGTCCGTAAGCCGGAAGCGTATGGGTACGGTTAATCTGGATGATTGTCTCCATGATCCGCTGTTTTACTTTTTCCATTCCATATAATTCTTCGTCTAAGATACGGCGCGCCTCCACCGGATCGATCGCCTCGAAATAATTATTTTTCCACTGAATATTCATCATCACGGAAAGTGCACGCTGCGCATGGCGTCTCTCCTCCGCAGACACTTCGCTCGAGCGTGCCACGGCGAGGTTTCTTCTCGCCCAGAGTCTGATATTGTCCGGCATTGTCCTTCCAGCACAGTTTAAAAAGTCAGAGATACTCTGAATGCTCGTCAGCTTCATGCTGTCTCCGCTCTCGTCTAATTCCTCCTCATCAGTCTCCTGCTCCGGCACACTGCTTGAGAGTAGACGCTCGATCACAAACTGTAAAAAACCGTCTGCCGCAGACAGCTTTGCTCCTCCGTTTGCCGTCTCGCGGATCTTGTATACCGCATACCCGCTCTCTGTATTCTCCCCGGAAAGAACGACGCTGATCCGGTTCTCGCCAAGCCATTTGATCAGATTGACAAAGCGTGCATCCACACGCAGGATGTTCGTGCGGAACACCTCGTCCTCCTCCTTGAATTCAAAGGCAGTCCACTGGTTCTGGTTCGTGAACACCCCAAGGGAATGATGATTCCATTTCTTTTCCGTGTTGTCTAATACGACGATCGGATCTGCCGCGCTCTTTGCGGCACTCTCCGATAAAAATGTGGTATATGTGCATACGAATGCCTCTTTCTCTGCCGGGGCACTGCTGAAATCAAATACTGGCATAATTTCCTCCTGTTGTGAATAAATTCTCATTTCTTTATTATTTTTATTCTTTCCTTATGAAAACATAAATCGAAGAATTTTACAAGACTGTTTCCCGGCAAATTGTAATTATCTCTATAACAAAAAGACTCTGACCTTTTTTCGCAATACACTAATAGAATCTGATTGATGAGATCAATGCTGTTATTTCCGGTCAGGATGCCTCTTTCTCCAATTTTGTCATTCAGGCATGCGAATATGCACTTGCAAATATGGAGCAGCCTGAAAACATTGATTAACATCTTTACGAAACCCTATTTTTCCGCTACAATAGAGACTATGCGAAACATAGAATAAGCAGAAAGGAAAGAAACGATTATGTCAAATCCAATTGTTACCATTGAAATGGAAAATGGCGATATCATGAAGGCAGAGCTGTATCCGGAAATTGCTCCGAATACGGTCAACAACTTCATCAGCCTTGTAAAGAAAGGTTTTTATGACGGTGTTATTTTCCACCGTGTCATCAACGGCTTTATGATCCAGGGCGGCGACCCGGACGGTACCGGAATGGGCGGTCCTGGTTACGAGATTAAGGGAGAATTTTCTCAGAACGGGTTCAAGAACGATTTAAGACACACAGAGGGTGTGTTATCCATGGCAAGAACAATGATCCCGGATTCCGCCGGATCCCAGTTCTTCATTATGCATAAGAACTCTCCGCATCTTGACGGAGCTTACGCTGCATTCGGAAAAGTCATCGAGGGAATGGATGTAGTCATTAAGATTGCCGAAACTGCAACAGACTACTCCGACCGTCCACTTCAGCCACAGGTCATGAAGACGGTCACCGTTGAGACATTCGGCGTGGATTATCCGGAACCGGAGAAACACTGATCCATACACAAAAGTACCAAAAAAGAGAAATGAAAGGGCTTGTGAAAAAATGATTTCTCATT
>CAKRFH010000163.1:0-2669 GCA_934320555.1 uncultured Roseburia sp. | reverse complement strand
GCCATGATCTGTTACAACATTGCACTGAATATTGGAGGAATGCGTAATATCATATTTTTAAATGCATTTCATGAGCTGGTGATCATGGGACCAATTGCTTTTATCCTGGATTTCTTTTTATATGGAAGTCTTTCGAAAAAACTTGCATTCCGCATTGTGACACCGGGCGTGGATAAGCCAGTTATGCTCATTTTAGCAATCTCATCCATCACCGTGTGCCTGATGTGTCCGACGATGAGCTTTTTTGCTACTTTATTATTTAAAAGTGCAGGAAAAGAATTTGTTGCAGTCTGGTTTGAAACAACAGCCTTGAATTTCCCAATGGCATTTTTCTGGCAGATCTTTTTTGCAGGTCCGCTCGTCCGTGCTATATTCGGAATGATTTTCAGAGAAAAAGAACCACAGGTCATGAAAGAAGAAGCGGAATACTTAGAGGGCGGAGAAGCCAGATAATTTATGGACAAACTTGAAGAATGGTATGAGAAATGGACACGTGTTTAAAATTTAAAAGCAGCAAAAACTGTGAAATTGGATAGCTTTTGACAGGAAACAGCTGACAAATTCGCTACAATTAGCTCTTGTTATTATGAAAAGGGTACTTTATAATAAATATAATGTCAGGAGGCGTCTACAGGAAGTTACATAAAGGATAAGATAGTGGACGCAGCTATGAAAAGTAAAATACAGGAGGACAAAGGGCCGATTATGGAAAATATTTTTTCCCAGGAAAAGGTAATCGTTATCGACTTTGGTGGTCAGTACAACCAGCTGGTTGCAAGACGTGTCAGAGAATGTGACGTTTACTGCGAAATCTATTCTTATCGAACAGACATCGAGCAGATCAAAGCCATGAATCCGAAGGGGATCATCTTGACCGGAGGACCAAACAGCTGCTATGAGCCGGATTCACCAACTTATACGAAGGAATTGTTTGAACTTGGCATTCCGGTTCTGGGACTTTGCTACGGCGCACAGTTGATGATGCATGTGTTAGGAGGCAAAGTTGAGAAGGCACCGGTACGTGAGTACGGTAAAACAGAGGTAATGGTGGATACGACATCCCCATTATTTGGAAACGTGGCACCGACGACCATCTGCTGGATGAGCCACTTTGATTATATTTCAAAACCGGCACCGGGATTTGCCATCAGTGCACACACCGCAGATTGCCCGGTTGCGGCAGCAGAGAACAGAGAGAAAAACTTATATGCGATCCAGTTCCATCCGGAAGTACTTCATACCGAAGAGGGAAGTAAGATGCTCCACAACTTTGTAAGAGGTGTCTGTGGATGTGCCGGAACATGGAGAATGGACTCCTTCGTGGAGAACACAATCAAAGATATCCGGGAGAAAGTCGGCGACGGAAAAGTGTTGCTCGCTTTATCCGGTGGTGTAGATTCTTCCGTTGCAGCAGGACTTTTATCCAGAGCAATCGGAAAACAGCTTACCTGCGTATTCGTAGATCACGGTCTTCTCCGGAAGAACGAAGGAGATGAAGTGGAGAGCGTATTCGGACCAAACGGTCAGTTCGACTTAAACTTCATCCGTGTCAATGCACAGGAGAGATACTACAACAAGCTTGCAGGTGTTACAGAGCCTGAGCAGAAACGTAAAATCATTGGTGAGGAATTCATCCGTGTATTCGAAGAGGAAGCAAAGAAAATCGGGGCAGTTGATTTCCTGGCACAGGGAACCATCTATCCGGATGTTGTAGAGAGCGGTCTTGGCGGTGAATCCGCAGTGATCAAATCCCACCACAATGTAGGGGGACTTCCGGATTTCGTTGATTTCAAAGAAATCATCGAGCCTCTTCGCAACCTGTTCAAAGATGAAGTCCGCAAAGCAGGTCTTGAGCTTGGTATTCCGGAAAATCTTGTTTTCCGTCAGCCATTCCCGGGTCCTGGACTTGGAATCCGTATCATCGGAGAGGTAAATGCCGACAAAGTCCGCATCGTACAAGATGCCGATTACATCTATCGCTCTGAGGTCGACAAAGCTGTCGCTGCCTACAAAAAAGAGCATGGCAAAAATCCATCCTGGATGCCGAATCAGTACTTTGCAGCCCTCACCAACATGCGTTCCGTTGGTGTCATGGGGGATGAGAGAACTTACGATTATGCCGTTGCACTGCGTGCAGTCAACACGGTTGATTTCATGACAGCAGAAGCCGCTGAGATTCCATTTGCTGTGCTGCAGACTGTGATGAGCCGGATCATAAATGAGGTGCGCGGGGTGAATAGAGTATTCTATGATCTTACCAGTAAGCCACCGGGGACGATTGAGTTTGAATAAGGTGGAGTGCCAAAAGAAGCCAGTATTTATGCGGTTTCCAAACAAAAATGTTTAAGTATTGGCAACGATTTGGCAACAGTTTTTCCTTATTCAATGAATAAGATTACTTTATGAGCATAAGAAAACCTTACTGATTTTCAGATATGACAACTGAAAATTGGTAAGGTTTTTTCATGCTTATTTTGTGGAAATTAATCTAAGTCAAGTTCCGTATCTAATTCTTTATCAATTATTACATGATCCCGTTCCTGACGGGTTGTGTCATGTTCCCAAGGAGCGTTGTTATCATCAGATGAAGATGCTTGTGGTAATGGTTTTGATGGAACTGTGTTAGGAATATTAATTTTCATGTCTGTTCTCCTTTTTTAGTATTCTTG
>CAKRFH010000162.1:0-2769 GCA_934320555.1 uncultured Roseburia sp. | reverse complement strand
GGAGGGTTTATTGAAGATGCAGGTAAGAAAAAGAACCTACAGCGGCACAACATCTAACGATGTCAGCCAGAGAGAAATTGACAACCGGAGACTTTCAAGAAGGGCAGCAGCAGAAGGTGTTGTTCTGTTAAAGAATGAGGGGGTACTTCCGGTGGCAGCCGATCAGCCAATCGCAGTTTTCGGTAACGGAATCGCGAATATCATCAAGGGAGGAACCGGATCCGGGGATGTCAATTCCAGAGATGTTGTCTCTGTATTAGACGGCCTCCGTAACGCCGGATATCCGATCGTAAATGAAGCGGACACAAAGAAATATATGGAAGAGTATGACAGAGCAGGCAGAGAATGGGGCGCAGAAGTATTAAGACGGATCGAGGCGCTTCCGGCTGGAAGTGATATGGCATTTTTCGGTGTGATCGCGGAAGTAAAAAGAGAGGAAGTCGAAGACATTCCGGTGAAAAAAGAGGCGCTCGAGCAGGCAAAGGCAGTTCTCTATGTGATCAGCCGTATTGCAGGAGAGGGAAACGACCGCTTCACAAAAGAGGGAGATTATTATCTGACAGAAAGCGAGAAGAAACAGATCACAGAGATCGCAAAGTATAACCAGAACATTGTCCTGATTATCAACACCGGTGCACAGATTGACTTAACCGAGATGCAGCAGAATGAGGCGGTAAAGGGAATCGTTTATCTGTCACAGCCTGGATGCGAGGCAGGAAATGTCATCGCAGACATCGTCTCCGGAAAGGTGAACCCATCCGGTAAGCTGACTTCTACCTGGAGCGTGAAGTATGAGGATTTCCCGAATGCGGCAACGTTCTCCCATTGCAATGGAGACACGACAAATGAAAAGTATGAGGAAGGCATCTATGTCGGATACCGTTACTTCGACAGCTTCGGTGTGAAGACGTTATATCCGTTCGGCTATGGTTTATCCTATACAACATTTACAACAGACCATGTACAGGTGGCAGCAAAAGGCAATACCGTGACGGTGACAGCAACCGTGACAAACACAGGAAAAACAGCCGGAAAACAGGTTGTGGAAGTGTACGCAGCATGCCCGCAGGAAGCAAGAAGCAGAGAGTTGAAGAAGCTTGTCGGTTTTAAAAAGACAGCCCTCTTAAATCCAGGCGAGAGCGAGACGGTAACGGTGACAGCAGATGCAAAGAACTTTGCTTCCTTCGATGAGGAGCAGGCAGCATGGGTCGTAGATGCAGGGGAATATGCCATCTTCGTATCCGAGCATGCAGAGCAGAATACGTTAGCAGGCGTCCTTTCTGTGGCAGAGGACTGTGTGATCGAGAAAGTATCCCACATTGCACCGCTTCAGGAGGAGTTAAAAGAGCTTGAGGCACCGAAGGCAGTCGCAGATGCATTTACAGAAGCATGGAAAGAAGAGGCAGCAGTACTTACCCGTGTTACATATGCACCTACGGAAGTAGTTACAGAAAGAATTCCGGAGAATGTCCATGCAGCGGAGGCGAGAGCGATCGCAGAGAAGATGTCAGATGACGAGCTTGTTGCCATGTTAATGGGTGAGATTACGAAGGGACAGGACAATATCCGTGAAAATGAACTCGTTCCAACCGGAATCTTCGTTCCGGGTGCAGCCGGTGAGACAAGCTGCCGCTTTACGGAGAAGTATGGCGTACCGGCAGTATCTATGGCGGACGGTCCTGCAGGGCTTCGTCTAATGAAGAGCTACGACGTGGACAACGAGAGCGGATTAATTTATGGATTCAGCCTTCTGTCTGTCCTTGGCGGTGATTTGTTTAAGAAAGATTACCACAGGGAGAATGTCACAACTTACCATCAGTATGCAACTGCCATCCCGATCGGAACCTTATTAGCCCAGACCTGGGATCCGGATGTGATCGAGGAAGTCGGTAAGATGATAGGGCATGAGATGTTAGAGTTTGGTGTGGCATGGTGGCTTGCACCGGGTATGAATATCCACAGAAATCCGCTCTGCGGAAGAAACTTCGAATACTATTCCGAAGATCCGCTCATCGCAGGTAAGATCGCAGCAGCCATGACAAAAGGTGTCCAGAGCATTCCGGGAATCGGAACGACGATCAAGCACTATGCGGCAAACAATCAGGAGGACAACAGACAGTTCTCGAACAGTATTCTTTCTGAGCGGACACTCCGTGAGATCTACTTAAGAGGATTTGAGATCGCAGTGAAGGAGTCACAGCCAATGTGTATTATGACTTCCTACAACCTCATCAATGGGGTACCGGCTGCAAACAATACAGACCTGATCACAACTGCACTGCGCGGCGAGTGGGATTTCCAGGGAATTGTCATGACAGACTGGACCACAACAAGCTTTGGATCTGCTACTCCGCACAAGTGTGCAGAGGCAGGAAATGACCTGATCATGCCGGGACATCAGATCGATATCGATGACATCACAAAGGCACTTGCAGATGGCAGCTTAGACCGCACAAAGGCAGTGGACTGCGTGGCAAGGCTGATCACCGTATTATTCAATACGATCGGCATGGAAGCGTAGGATCCGTTTTCAGAAACGGGCAGGGTGCACAGATGCCAGGGGTATGTGCACAGCTGTGTCATAAGCAGTGGCATCGGCAATAGGGAAAAGACAGATTATGAAACGGAGAGCCTGACAAGGAAGCAGGTTCCGTGTACGGGAGCATTCAGAACATGGATGCTCCCGTTTTGTTGTGCGCCTTGCGGCGCACGTTTCTAATGGGTGAAAGTCCCTAATCTGCCCTAGTAGTGGGAAGGATACAGCCGAAC
>CAKRFH010000161.1:0-2827 GCA_934320555.1 uncultured Roseburia sp. | reverse complement strand
ACATGCAGTTTGAATTACAGTTCATTACAGATGAGTTACCGGACAACCCGGTGCAGATAAAGAAGCGAACCGCGGTCCGTGGCGTGATCCATTATCAGAATAAGCTTCTGATGGTTCGTACAAATGAGGGAGATTATAAATTCCCGGGCGGTGGAATGGAGGAGGGCGAGACAGATAAGGAAACCCTGCTCCGCGAGATCACGGAGGAGACCGGGTATACAGATATCCATATTGGGCTTTTGATCGGGAAAGCGTTTGAACAGAACATTGACACGGAGGATCCGAGTCAGTATTTCCAGATGGAATCGCGCTATTATGAATGCTGGCTGATGAGCGACCGCAGAGCGGAGAGTGTGATGGACGGTTACGAGGAGAAGCTCGGGTTTGCACCGAAGTTTGTGACCGTAGAGGAGGCATACCGCTCGAACAGAAAGCTCTTAGACAGGGAGCAGAAGAAGCTCCGGGATTTTATCCAGCGATCTTACATACAGGGAAATAAAGAGCAGCTATCGGCAGGGATTACGTTTTCCTCAAAGATTCCGTGGCTGGAGAGAGAGACAGGAGTGTTATCCAAATTGAACAGATCTCTTGTGGATAAGATTGCGGATGTGGTGCGTGACTGTGGAAAAATCATGTTAGAAGCGGTGCGGACATCGGATATGGTGGATGCGAAAGAGGGACATGCCAATTTCGTTACCACTTATGATAAGAAAGTACAGGAAACCTTAAAGGAAAAGCTCACAGAGATTCTTCCGGCTGCGGCTTTTGTCGGGGAGGAGGATGACATCCACGCCTCGATTCAGAGAGGACTGGCGTTTATTGTAGACCCGATCGACGGGACAACGAATTTTATTAAAGATTATCATGTCAGCGCCATCTCAGTAGGACTGATAAATAATGGGAAAAGTTATATCGGGGTTGTATACAATCCGTATCTGGACGAGATGTTCACGGCGGAGCGCGGAAAAGGGGCATTTCTAAACGGAAAACCGATCCACGTATCCAGAAATCCGCTGTCGGAGGGGATCGTACTGTTCGGGACAGCACCTTACTATGAGGAACTGAGCCGGAAATCGTTTGATCTGGCGTATGAATATTTCCGGCAGGCACTGGATATCCGGAGGAGCGGATCCGCGGCAATCGATCTGTGCAGTATTGCAGCAGGGCGCGCGGAGATCTACTTCGAGCTTCGGTTAAGCCCGTGGGATTATGCGGCGGGTTCGCTGATTGTGGAGGAAGCCGGAGGTGTGGTGACAACGGTCGACGGCGGTGCGATTACATTTGAGAGACCGTGTTCGGTGCTTGCGGCGAATGGACGGGCGAAGCTGCAGGCATAGGCAGAGCAGCGGTATGTAAGGAAAAGCGCATGGAATCATGTGCGTGAAGTGGAAGCAACAGACAGAACAGAATGGATAAACAGGCGGTAAAAACAGAAAACAAACGGGAAAGGAGAATCGCCGGAAATATAGACTGACCGGGCGATATGGAAAAGAATGAGCGCAATTGTAACATTGAAAAAAGGAGAAGGGCGTACCATCAAGGCAGGTGGTGCGTGGATTTTTGATAACGAGATCGATACGATCACAGGAAGATTTAAAAACGGTGAGGTCGTGACGGTTCACGATTTTGACGGTTATCCGATGGGAAAAGGTTTTATCAACCAGAATTCCAAAATCCGTGTGCGGATGATGACGAGAAAGGCAGATCAGGAGATTGATGATGCGTTTTTAAGAATGCGTGTGAAAAACGCATGGGAGTACCGCAAGACAACGGTAGATACTTCTTCCTGCAGAATCATTTTCGGGGAGGCAGACTTCCTGCCGGGGCTCGTGATCGATAAATACGAAGATGTGCTTGTTGTAGAGTGTCTGGCACTTGGTATGGAGCAGTTTAAGGTGAAGATTGTAGAGGACTTAAAGGAACTTCTGGCGGAGGATGGCATCCTGATCCGTGGTGTGTACGAGCGGAGCGATGCGAATGAGCGTGTGAAGGAAGGGCTAGCGAAGGTAAAGGGATTTATCGGGGATGAGTTTGATACAAATGTGGAGATTGTGGAAAACGGGGTTCATTATAGGGTCGATGTGGTGAACGGGCAGAAGACAGGTTTCTTCCTCGACCAGAAGTACAACCGCCTCGCAATGCAGCGCATCTGCAAGGGAAAGAAAGTGTTAGACTGCTTCACCCATATGGGAACGTTCGCCTTAAATGCAGGAATCGCAGGGGCAGCGGATGTTACCGGACTTGACATTTCCGAATATGCGGTGAGCCAGGCAGAGGCGAATGCAAGGTTAAATCATCTGGAAGATACCGTACACTTCCGTCAGGCAAACGTTTTAGATGAGCTGCCAAAGCTCGCGCAGGCAGGGGAAAAGTATGATGTGGTGATCCTGGACCCACCGGCATTTACCAAGTCCAGGGAAGCAACAAAGAATGCAATCAAGGGATATCGAGAAATTAATATGAAGGGATTGAAGCTTGTGAAAGATGGCGGTTATCTTGCCACATGTTCCTGCTCCCACTTCATGACCCAGGAGCTTCTGGCAAAGACTGTGAAGGAAGCAGCTAAAGCGACGCATAAAAGACTCCGCCAGGTAGAGTTCCGCACGCAGGCACCGGATCATCCGATCCTTTGGGCGGCGGATGAGAGCTATTATTTGAAGTTTTTTATCTTTCAAGTTGTGGATGAGAAGTAGAAGCGGAAAATAGTGAAAAAATAGTGAAAAATTAATGGAAAAAGAGCTCCCTTTTGGATATAATAATATTTGAAAGGGAGGCTTTTTTATATGATTAAAGTGACTTTAACGAATGAAATTTTAAGATATATTAC
>CAKRFH010000160.1:0-2881 GCA_934320555.1 uncultured Roseburia sp. | reverse complement strand
TGCGATTTTGCGAATGGCGCGGGTGAACTGCATAGTTAGAACAGAGATCAGGAGAAACAATGGAAAAAGAAGTGTTAGAGAAAAGAAAGAAAGTGATTTATGATTTCATCTGCGATGATCTGTATGTGCCGATGAAGGCGAAGGAGATCGCAGTTGTCTTAAATGTGCCAAAAACGCAGAAGCACGAACTGATGGAGGTATTAGATGCCCTGCTGGCAGATGGGAAGGTGGAGCTTACCGGCAAGGGAAAATATGTGAAGTCGAACGGAAAGTTCTTGACGGGTACTTTCACCGCACATCCGAGGGGCTTCGGATTTGTCACGGTGGAAGGGGAAGAGGAGGACATCTTCATCCCGGCAGACCAGACGAATGGGGCGTTCCATATGGATACGGTCCAGGTTGCCATCGCGCGGACATCCGGTGGAAAGCGAAAAGAGGGAACGGTTGTCAAAATCGTGGCAAGAGGAACCACACAGCTTGTGTGTACCTATGAGAAGAGCAAGACATTCGGCTTTGCAGTACCGGACAACCAGAGATTTGCGCAGGATATTTTTATTCCGGCGGAGCGCTCAAAAGGAGCGGTGTCCGGACATAAAGTGGTTGTGGAGATCACAGACTACGGAAAGAATGGAAAGAAACCGGAAGGAAAAGTCGTGGAGATCATCGGGCATATCAATGACCCGGGAACGGACATTATGTCAATTGTGAAGGGATATGACCTTCCGGTAGAATTTTCTCCAAAGATTATGAAACAGGTGGAGAATGTCTCAAACGAAGTGAGCAAAGCAGATATGGCAGGACGCATGGATTTGAGAGACTGGCAGACCGTCACGATAGACGGGGAGGACGCAAAGGATCTTGACGATGCGATCACACTGGTGAAGGAGGGAGAACTCTATAAGCTCGGCGTGCACATCGCGGATGTCTCAAACTATGTGCAGGAGAACAGTGCCCTGGATGTCGAAGCATTGAAGCGCGGCACATCTGTCTATCTGGTGGATCGTGTGATCCCGATGCTGCCGCATAAGCTCTCGAATGGCATCTGCTCGTTAAATGCGGGGGAGAACCGCCTTGCCTTAAGCTGTATCATGATGATCGATGCAAAGGGAAATGTGGTCGACCATACGATTGCCGAGACCGTGATCCGGGTTGACAGGAGAATGAGTTACACGAGTGTGAAGAAGATCTTAGAGGAACACGATGAGACAGAGTGCCGGGAGTATGAGGAACTTGTGCCGATGTTTGAGCTCATGCGGGAGTTGGCAGCTATTTTGCGGAAAAAGCGAATGAAGCGAGGCTCGATTGATTTTGATTTCCCGGAAACAAAGATCATTCTGGATGAAAAAGGAAGACCGGTGGAGATCAAACCGTATGACAGAAATGTGGCAACAAAGATCATTGAGGATTTCATGCTGATCGCGAATGAGACAGTGGCGCAGGATTATTTCTGGCAGGAGCTGCCGTTCGTCTACCGGACGCACGAGAATCCGGATGCGGAGAAGATTAAGAAACTTGGCACGTTTATCAACAATTTTGGTTATACGATCCATATCGGACAGGATGAGGTACACCCGAAGGAATTGCAGAAGCTTCTGATGAAGATCGACGGAACGCCAGAGGAAGCGTTGATCAGCAGGCTGACGCTGCGCTCCATGAAGCAGGCCAAGTATACGACGATGAACACCGGACATTTCGGGCTGGCAACGAACTATTACTGCCACTTCACATCCCCAATCCGCCGTTATCCGGATCTGCAGATCCACCGGATCATCAAGGATAATCTGCGCGGAAGGATGAACGCGGGTAAGATCGACCATTATGAGAAGATCCTCCCGGAGGTGGCAAAGCATTCGAGCGAGATGGAGCGGAGAGCTGACGAGGCAGAGCGCGAGACGGATAAGTTGAAGAAAGTAGAGTACATGGAGGAGCGGATCGGTCAGGTATTCGAGGGCGTGATCTCCGGTGTGACCGAGTGGGGCTTCTATGTGGAGCTGCCGAACACCATCGAGGGGCTTGTGCATGTGACAACACTGACAGATGATTATTATCATTATCAGGAAGCTACCTATGAGATGGTCGGGGAAGCAACGAACCGCCGCTATAAGCTCGGACAGAAAGTAAAGGTCATGGTGATGGGGACAGACCGGCTTTTGCGGACAATCGACTTCCGGGTAGTGCGGGAGGATGCAAAGTAACGGGTAAACTGTGAAAAAAATATAAATTAGCGCAGAAGTTGATTGCCAAAATGGAACTTCTGCGTTATACTAGAACGGCAACAGGAGGTAAGTAACATGGCAAAGCAGGAGATAAAGTTAATAGCGAACAATAAGAAAGCTCACCATGATTATTTCCTGGAGGAAAAGTACGAAGCCGGTGTGGAACTCCACGGAACGGAAGTGAAGTCCCTTCGCATGGGCAAGTGCAGTATCAAGGAGGCATTTGTCCGGATCGAGAACGGAGAAGTTATCATCTATGGCATGCACATCAGTCCGTATGAGAAGGGCAATATCTTCAACCGGGATCCGCTCAGACCGAAGAAGCTTCTGATGCACAAATCAGAGATCCGGAAGCTTGTCGGAAAGATTGCAGAGCAGGGTTACACGCTTGTCCCGGTAGAGGTCTATTTTAAGGGCAGCCTCGTGAAGGTGCAGATCGCACTTGCAAAAGGCAAGAAGCTCTATGACAAGCGGCAGGATATCGCGAAGAAGGATATGCGTCGTGAAGCGGAGCGGGATTTCAAGATCCGCAATCTTGGCTAAGTACAAAAGGACTGTAAAGCAGTCCGGCAGGTCGTAACGACCAGAAAAATATGGGCTTGTAATGGTTTCGACAGGGATCATGAAGCTGGAGAAGCGAGTCGCACGGGATGCGTCAAATTCCA
>CAKRFH010000159.1:0-2953 GCA_934320555.1 uncultured Roseburia sp. | reverse complement strand
CGTGGTGACAATACCATCAATCTTTGCGAAATGAAGTTTTCGGAAAGTGAGTTTGCCATCAATAAGGATTACGAGAAAATCCTGAGAAACAAAATCGTCCGCTTTATGGAGGAAACGAAGACACGGAAGTCGATACAGCTGACGTTTATCAGCAGTTATGGTCTTCAGCGGAATATGTATTCGGGCATAGCCCAGAATGAAGTGGTGCTCAATGATTTGTTTTGAGCTCCACTTGGCGTCCCGCCGGATTTGAACCCCCGCCAGATTTGATGTTTAATACTTTGGATTTTAGCAAAAACATGATGTTTAATACTTTGGATTTTAGCAAAAATATGATGTTTAATACTTTGGATTTTAGCATTTTTAATATATAATATGCTGATTTATAGATGTTTTTGATTATCTTTGCATCGTTTTTATATATATAATAAAAAATGAGACGAATAAATTACTATAATCGAGAGATAGACAAGGCTCTTTTGACATGGAAAAACAGTCCACGTCATAAGCCTTTGTTGCTTAGAGGAGCTCGCCAAGTAGGCAAGTCTTCCTCCATACATCATTTGGCGGAGCAATTTGAAAGTTTTGTGGAAATCAATTTTGAACGAAAGCCGAATTTTGCAGAAATATTCAAGGGAGACTTAGGTGCTCAGCATATCATAGAAAATATCAAGTCCATTACGGGGGAAGATATTATTCCAGGGAAAACTTTATTGTTTTTCGACGAAATCCAAATGTGTAAAGAGGCTATTTCTTCTCTCCGTTTCTTTTGGGAAGATGTTCCAGAATTGCATGTCATAGCTGCAGGCTCTCTCTTGGAATTTGCCCTGAATGAAATCCCGACTTTTGGAGTAGGCAGAATTCACTCGATGTTTATGTACCCGATGTCCTTTGATGAATTTATGGGAGCACTTGGTATGAATGTTTTATGCAAAGCTAAGCAAAATGCTACTCAGACATGTCCTTTGCCGTCTTTTCAGCATGAAAAATTGGTAGAGTTGTTTCGTACATATTTGATGGTTGGAGGAATGCCAGAATGCGTAGGTACATGGGTCTCTACACATAGTTATGCCGAATGCCAAACTGTTCAAAAGGAGTTGGTCTATACCTATGAGGTGGATTTTGCAAAATATAAGAAAAGGGCTAATACTACTTTACTTCGTCAGACATTGCATAGCGTAGCTCATCAAATTGGCGAGAAATTTATGTATAGCCAAGTATCGAGAGAATTCCGAACGGTGCAGATTAAGGAAGCACTTAGTCTCTTGACGTTGGCAGGTCTTGTCATTCCGATTTATAATACGGCTGCCAATGGCTTTCCTCTTGGTGCAGAAGCAGATGAGAAATGTGCAAAATATCTTTTCTTAGATAGTGGACTACTGCTGTCTATTTTGGGTATGGACTTAGGGAGTATCACGGAAATATCTGAGCAAATTTTAATCGGAAATGCTAGTGATTTAGTCAACAAAGGACATATTACTGAAATGGTCGCAGGGTTGGAAATCATCAAAAATATGCCTTCCGATACAATACCTACTCTTTACTTTTGGATGCGGGAGGCTCGAAATTCCCTTGCCGAGGTAGATTATGTCATGGCTAAAGACATGAAGGTGCTTCCTGTAGAAGTCAAGGCGGAAGTTCGTGGTGGCATGAAGAGTCTTTATTCTTTTGTAGAATCAAAGGGTATTACTCATGCAGTAAGGACTTCTCTAGAGAACTTTGGACAATTTAAGAAAGATGACTGTTTGATAGATATTTATCCGCTGTATGCATTGAGTAATCTTATTAGAAAATAATGGATTATGGGAATAATAAAGGCTCAGGGGGAGATTGTCCGTGGATAGACAATCTCCCCTGAGCCACAATAAATTGCTTTATTCCTTTGTTTTGAGCTCCACTTCCTCCACATACTTCACCAGTGAATCCTTGCCGTTGAGCAGGTAGTAATCCACTCTCACCACGTGGTTGATGTCGGCATTACCCTTCACCTTCACGTGGCGGGTCTTGCCGAATATCATCGTGTCGCGACGGGAAGGGTAGGAGACTAGCTGGATGATGTCCTTGGTAGAACCGCTGCCTATGTAGTAGATGCCCACGCTGTCCTTGATGGCTTTCATCGCAGCCAGCTTCGCCGTCTTCTTGGCGTGGATGGCAGCGGTATCTTCCGGATAGAACTCGCTGGCGGCCACCGTGTCGCCGTCGTGCTGATCGGGTGCAAACTTGCAGCTTGTACCCATTGTCGTGATAAAGGATGTGGCAGCCAAGGCTGCCACAAAGTATAATATCTTCTTCATTTTATCTCTTTTCTTTGTTATTTCTTTCTTTTTAAAAACCGTTTTTTACCGCCAGATGCGTTATCGGCTGCAAAAGTACAAAAAATAACTCGAAAAACCATACTTTTTTATCCTTTTATCATGCTTAACTCATGCAGCTTGTCACTCCGAGGGAAGTTCCAACAGCCGTCAAAATAGAGATTAAAATCTGAATAACCAATTTCCATGTTTCCTTTTTCATCTTGTTTTAGTGATTAGTGATTAATGATTGATTTTTTAGTGATTAATGATTAGTGATTAATTTTTAGTGATGTGATAGGCGAGGAGAGAAGCCCCTTTCGGGGCTAACTCTACAAGGTTATGTGCTCGTTGTCGCCGCCACTGTCAGTTCCGCTGCCCGTGCCGCCGCCGGTCGTGCCAGAGTCTGAGCCGCCGCCCTGACCCGTGTTCTCACTTCCGGTTCCGCCAGAGGTTCCACCGCCCTGGGTGCCGCTGCCACCCTGGCTGGTATCGCCGCCCGGATTGGTTCCGCCGCCATCGGCACCCTCGGTTCCGTAGCTGTCGTAGGCAGTAATCTTGCAGAGTTTCTTCAACTCGCTGTTACTCCAGCTACGGGTGTTTCTCACAATCAAGTGGATGTCCTCCACGCTGGCTGCCGAAACCTTGTCTCTGGTCAACTC
>CAKRFH010000158.1:0-3063 GCA_934320555.1 uncultured Roseburia sp. | reverse complement strand
AGTAAAACACTGAATCTCCTGAAAACACAGGAAATATCAGTGTTTTCTTATGCTTTCCCTTAATTATAAGGTTCATGTGAGCCGTAATTATTTCCAAAACTGATATTCAACACGACCGGAAGCCGCTCCTTCCTTGCCCTTCCAATGCAGAAATCTACTGCTCTCATCAGCTCCGTCGTCCTCGGGAATCCGTTCTCCCCAGGTGTTCCAAGCTTCACGGCAAGCAGACTGCTCTCATATGCCACACCTCGGTATCTTCCCTCTGATGCCCGCCCGTTTCCAGCAGCAATCCCTGCCACGATCGTTCCATGCCCCGACAGATCCCTGCTCGGGCAGATTTCGTACCGTCTCTGCTCCGTATCCTGCGCCAGTGCCCGGTCGAGCTCTTCTTTTTCAAATATCTTTCCAAGTGTCTGATCCCACAGAGCAAGGATCCGGCTGCTTCCGTCCGCGTTCCGGAAATCCGGATGGGCATAATCGATGCCAGAATCAATCACCGCCAGGATCACACCTCTTCCTGTCAGACTGCTATCCCCGGCCGCTTTTGTCTGCAGCACGTTAATGCAGGAATTTCTTATTCCGTTTTCCACTGCAAAAAAAAGGCGTTTGGGCTTCTCCATGTACTCAATCTCCGGCACCCCTGCCACCTGTTCCACAAGCGATTCCGGGATGTTTAAGATTGCATACTCGTTCGACAGATTATAAATCACGATCTGCTCTGCTTCCTGTCCCAGCTCCTCCCTCAACCGCTCCCGCAGTTGTTCTGCTGTCCCGAAAAACTTCACCACCACCTCCCAGGTACGCGTTTTACCGTCATACCCGACATTCAGGCTGATCGACTTTTCCCGTTCCTGCTCTGTCGTATCCAACGCGAGATTTAGCATATTTTCTATTTTAGCGCTGTTGCTCCCCTTTTCCGTCATTACCTGACCTCTACAATTTTATAAGATTTTCTTCTTATGTATACTGTATTCTGACCTTCTTTATGCAAATTTCCGATTCCTGTTTTTATCATAATTTTCCCATTCCTGCATATTTTTTATAGAATAACCAACTATCGGCTATCTGCGAAACAGAGATTGGCACACCATCTGCCCTTTCTGTTCTCCCGTATGCCTGAAAAAGGAGGCTTTTATGTGCGGAATCGCCGGATTTTACAATTCCAGTGACTGTTATACAGCAAATCCGGAAAAATGGAACCGGATTCTTACTTCCATGCGCGCCGTCCTCTCCCACCGCGGGAGTGATGAATACGGCTCTTACCTGTCTGACTGTGTCGGGTTCGCCCATGCAAGGCTAGCCATCCGGGATCTTGCAACCGGAACACAGCCCATCGTCCGCTCTTTCGCCGGATGTGAATTTGCGATTATTTACAACGGTGAATTATATAATACAGAAGAAATTAAAAAAAAATTGTCAGATGCCGGTTATGTGTTTGAGACAACAACGGATACGGAAGTCCTCCTGTATGCCTACCACCATTTCGGCCGCGACTTTGTGCAGCTGTTAAATGGCATTTTTTCTTTTGCCATCTGGGATGGATACCGTAGAGAGCTTTTCCTCGCCCGTGACAGAGTCGGGATAAAACCATTGTTTTACAGTTTTGAAAACGGACAACTGCTCTTTGCTTCCGAACCGAAAGCTCTTTTTCAGTTCCCGGGCTTTGCGCCGAAGCTTACAGAAGATGGGATGCGTGAGGTGCTCGCTATTGGACCTGCACGCACATCCGGAAATGGTGTTTTTGAGCACGTAAAAGAAGTAGTACCGGGACATTTTCTCATTTTTCATGGAGCAGACTGCACGGACCACATTTACTGGGATCTTTTCCGTACGGAACATATGGATTCCTATGAACAGACGGTGGAAAAAGTCTCTTTCCTCGTGCGCGATTCTGTCTCCCGCCAGATGATCTCCGATGTTCCGGTGTGCACGTTTCTCTCCGGAGGGCTCGATTCGAGCATTGTCACAGCCTTAGCGAGCGACTATCTGTCCACACATGGCGAACAGCTCAACACGTTTTCTTTTGATTTTAAAGAAAATGACCATTATTTCCAGTCCAGTGCTTTCCAGCCGGAGCGGGATCTCCCTTATGTCAATCTGATGTTAGCGCACTGCCCGACCAGCCACACCTATTTAGAATGTGACCCGGATGCCCTTTTTTCCATGCTTTACCGTGCGGTTGATGCGAAGGATATGCCCGGCATGACCGACGTTGACGGTTCGCTGCTTTATTTCTGCTATCAGGTGAGCAGGCAGAACAAGGTTGCGCTGACCGGGGAGTGCGCAGATGAGATTTTCGGCGGATACCCGTGGTTTTACCGGACAGAGCTTTTAAACCGGGACGGATTTCCATGGGCGGCAGATATGTCCGTGCGCACTGTTTTTTTACAGGACAGTTTTATCCATGATATGGATCTCGATGCCTACGCTTATGACCGTTATCTGACCTCTATCCATCAGGCTCCACATCTTGCTTCCGAGACGCCGGAAGAGAAGAAGCGCTATGACATCGCTTATCTTAATATTAAGTGGTTTATGCAGACACTCTTAGACCGCATGGATCGCTGCAGCATGTACTTCGGCTTAGAAGCACGCGTGCCTTTCGCTGACCACCGGATTATCGAATATGTATACAATGTACCGTGGGAAATGAAGTATCAGAACGGCGTCGAAAAAGCACTGCTCCGGGATGCCTGCCGCAACCTGCTCCCACCGGAACTGCTGCACCGCAAGAAGAGTCCTTATCCGAAAACGTATCACCCGCGCTACGAAGCACTTCTGACCACAGAAATGCACCGTGTCATGGAGGACCCTGCTTCGCCGGTCCTTGCATTTATCGACCGGAAGAAACTTTCTGCTTTTCTGGATGCGCCTAAGGAATATGGGAAGCCGTGGTTTGGACAGTTGATGGCTGGTCCGCAGTTGATTGCTTATTTTTTGCAGATCAATTATTGGATGCAAAAGTATGGGCTGTCATTGTAAAACTTGGGGTTTAGCCGACCTAAACGCTATACGATAACAGCAAACGAAGCCCCGGATTCTGTCCGACCGCAGGGATGGCAG
>CAKRFH010000157.1:0-3114 GCA_934320555.1 uncultured Roseburia sp. | reverse complement strand
TCCATCGACTTCCGCAGGCCCTCCGCTAATTTATCATACTGCTGTTCCTTAAACTGACTGTAGTCCATCATCGTGCTTGTGTCTAAGAGAACACCCTTTTTCTCTGCGAGGATCCCGACTACTGTCTTTGCGATCTCCCCCTCGTCAAAAATGCCATGCACATAGCTTCCATATACATTTCCACAAATGGCTCCGTCTGTTTTTTTCTGCTTCGTCCGCTCATCCCGGATGGAGCACAGACGATTGTACGCTGTGTCAGGTTCTGCGTCCACGCGCTCCGTGCTTCCCATATGGATCTCATATCCGGAAATCTTCTGTCCGGATAGACCTAAAAGAGGCCCGGTCAACGTGCCAAAAGAGCCTGTCACCTGCGTCCGCGTCTTCTCTTCCTGAAGCTCTGTCATCAATGGAAGAAGTTCCATCCCGGTCATGCTTCCGCCTGCCTCCACCGCATGCGGGTCACTGATTTTTTTCCCAAGCATCTGGTAGCCTCCGCAAATGCCGAACACGACAGTGTCGGATGCTTTCTTCTTAATCAGCGCCTCTAATCCATTCTCCCGCATCCATTTCAAATCAGCCATCGTATTCTTGCTTCCCGGAAGCACGATCATATCCGGATGGTGCAGATCCTTAGGATGTTCCACATACCGGACAGAAACCTCCTCCATCTGCTCAAACACAGAAAAATCGGTAAAATTCGAAATGCGCGGGTAACGGATCACCGCAATGTCAATTAACCCGGTCTGCTTTTTCTCAAAGCGGCTGCTCAGGCTGTCCTCATCATCGATGGAAAGCTCCATATAAGGGACCACCCCCACAACCGGTACATGCCCGCGCTCCTCTAACATGACAACACCGGGATCTAAGATCGTCTTATCCCCGCGGAACTTATTGATGACAAGTCCTTTCACACGCTCCTTCTCGCTCTCCTCTAGCAGCATGAGCGTTCCTAAAAGCTGGGCGAACACACCGCCCCTGTCAATATCTCCGACTAAAAGCACCGGCGCATCGACTAGCTTGGCAAGTCCCATATTTACAATATCATTTTCCCGCAGATTGATCTCCGCCGGACTTCCTGCCCCTTCGATCACAATAATCTCTGCCTGCTTTTCTAACTCCCGGAATGCTTTCTGAATCTCTGGAACCAGCTGCTTCTTATAGGCAAAATAATCCCTTGCACTCATATTCCCGAGCACTTCCCCGTTCACGATCACCTGTGATCCTACGTGCGTAGTTGGTTTTAGTAAAATCGGGTTCATGGCAACCACCGGCTCCACGCCAGCCGCTTCCGCCTGCATGACCTGTGCCCTTCCCATCTCAAGCCCTTCCTTTGTAATATAGGAATTGAGCGCCATATTCTGGGATTTAAACGGTGCCACCCGGTAGCCGTCCTGTTTGAAAATCCTGCACAGTCCTGCCACCAAAAGGCTTTTTCCTGCATTTGACATTGTTCCCTGCACCATGATCACTTTTGCCATTGTTCAATCTCCATTCCCGCCTGCCTGGCTTTCTCTAAAAGCTCTTTATTATACATGTTCTGCCGTCCGAAAACGGTCTGACAACAGATCACCTTCCTGCAGGAAAGCATCTCCTCCCTCGCCTGCCTGTACTGTTCCTCTGTAAAATCCTCATAAGCTTCCCCTGCAATGACATGCACTGCGAGTGCCGCTGCCGTCTGGTAATCCTGATCGTGTTTTCCTAAGATTCCAACAGAAAACGGGATCCCTTTTCTCTGTAACTTCCGGAAACAGAAGCTCCCGGTTCCGTTTCCCGCTATGACAAACACTTCCGGCTTTCCCTCGCATTTTTTCAACTCCACGCTGCCGTCCTTCTCGCAAAATGTGCCGTCCGTGATCCCGTAAAGTTCATTGACAAAGCCATCCACAAACACTTCCTCCGGCGTCCCGTAATGCTCCACCGTGTCCCCCTTCACGCAGACAATCCAGTCTGACACACGCTCCGCCAAATCCAGTTCATGCAAAGACATTAAGACACCGAGCTTTTTCTTCCTTGTAAGCTCCTGCAGCATGGCAAGGAATTCCAGCTTGTATTTCACGTCCAGATAGGAAGTCGGCTCGTCTAAAACAAGGATCTCCGGCTCCTGGCAGAGTGCTTTTGCCAGCATGACACGCTGTCTCTGCCCGTCGCTTAAGCTCATAAAATATCTGTCCCGAAGGTCTGTGATGCGGATCTGCTTCATACACTGTGACACAATCTCCCTGTCTTCTTCCGTCAGAAGCCCAAGTCCTCCGGTATACGGGTAACGCCCCATCGCCACAACATCCTCCACTGTCATATACTCTGGTGTGATCCGCTCTGTGAACACAATGGACATCTTTTTTGCAAGCTCTTTTTCCGGCAGTGTCTGTAACGGTGCCTGCTCCACATAGATACTCCCACGGATGCATGGCAGTTGTTTTGCAATACTCTTTAAAATAGTAGATTTTCCTGCCCCATTTGGTCCGATCAGCGTTACGATCTCCCCTCTTTGCAGGGAAATCCCAATATTTTCAATCAATGCTTTCCCCTGATATCCCACGGAAAGCTGCTCTGTCTGTAAAAGTGTCTGACTCTCCATAACTGCCTCTCTCACATCTTGCCTTTATTCTGCCGCAGCATCACCGCGATCATCACCGGCGCGCCAAAAATCGCCGTCACCGTGCTGATGCTCATCTCGGTCGGTGCGAACACCATTCTCGCCAACAGGTCACAGAACATGCAAAAAACCGCCCCACCCAAAAAGCAGGCCGGAATCATGACGATCGGCTTCGCCGTCCGAAACAGCAGCCTGACCATCTGTGGCACCGCAATCCCGACAAAGGACACGGGTCCTGCAAATGCCGTCACCACTGCGGACAAAATGCTCGACAGCACTACGAGAAGTGCCCGGAACAGCTTAATATTCACTCCCATATTTTTCGCATAGGTCTCCCCGAGCTGGTACGCCTCCATCGGTTTGGAGAGGAAAAAGGTGCAGATCCCGGTCACCCCGGTCACAAGTGCAATCACCTTCACATTCTCCCACGAGATTCCGGAAAAGCTTCCCATCGACCAGTTGTGCAGATTCACAATGTCCGAATCCTCCGCAAAGGTCACGATAAAGTCCGTCACCGC
>CAKRFH010000156.1:0-3234 GCA_934320555.1 uncultured Roseburia sp. | reverse complement strand
TATGATAGCTTGCGTTGCATATATGGCAGGATACGAGTTGAATAGTGATCAGACGCAAACATTTGTATATGCCTGTCTTGCTGGAGTAGCGGTCAATGAGTTAATCAAACAGGCAGGAATAAAGTTTGGTGTTAAGTTTGCAAATGGACTGATTAAGAAAATTCCGGGCAAAGTTTAGTTGTAGGAACACAAATAATTCTGAATATGAAAGTAAATAGAGAACTATCAGATATTTTGATAGAACGTAGAGATATTTGAAAGAATGAGTGAACAATTCGAATATGGAATGGGCTTCTATAAAATGGTATTACGAAGGAAGAGGTATATGAGTCTATTTATAAGCAGGCAGAGTCGTCAATCTATGTCATTGACAATTATATTGGCTTAAGAACGTTGGTACACCTTAAGTATTCTCCGACCGGAGTAGATATTATTTTATTCAGTGATAATGTTGGAAATAATAAATCAAGGAAAGAGGGAGTATCTTATGTCCTTGTATTTAAACTTTCCGAATTAGCGTTTTACACAGAAAACCTCTTGATCAGCGAAGTTCGGATCTCAATCTTCACCGTATGTGGAACCGGATTCTCAATCTGCCGGATCAGCTGGGAAGCGGCAGTCTGTCCCATAAACTTTCTTGGAATATCGATGGTGGTCAGTGTCGGATCAATGACGCGCCCTTCGGAGATATTGTCAAATCCGATGATTGCAATATCTTCGGGCAGACGATAACCGCGTAGCTTTAGAGCTTTGATGGCACCGATCGCGATCAGGTCATTGTCAGCAAAATAGCATTCTGCAAGTGGATCCCCATTGTCAATCACTTCAAGCATGTCAGCGAAAGCTCCCTCAATGGATGGGGAGAGCACATGCGTAATGGTTTTTCCGAGAGACATGCCGTGTTCCTTGACAGCACGCTGGAAGCCGTGTCTCCGCTCGGTAAAGTTCTCAATCTCATAGGAAGAGCGCAGATGTCCCGGTTGTTTCCCATGCCGGTCGATCAGATAATTTGCCGCGAGGTAAGCACCCTGTCCGTTGTTGATCGTGACGCTGCTGCAGTCGAGAGAGTCAAAGTTGGAATCTAACAGTATGACAGGAACGGACAATTGCAGGAACTGCCTGCACACGGAAGCTGTGATTTCAGTTCCAAGCAGGATAATGCCCATGCATCCGGAAATACGCAGCTCCTCTAAACAGCGTGGCACATCGTTTGCCTTCTCAAAAATCTGCAACGTTTTCAGATGGTAGCCGTGACTCCTGCACTCCTGTTCGATGCCGTCAGTAAGCTCTGTGAAAATCGGCGTATAATTTAAAATTGCATTGTGGGACCGGTAGATAATACAGTAGATATCGCCGGTCTTATTTTTTTTGAGGGAAAGTCTGGAAAAGTCGTAGCCGGATTTTTCAGCTTCCTCGAGGACCAGGGCTCTTGTCGCAGTACTGACGCCGGGTTTGCCGTTTAATGCCATGGAGACGGCGGTAGCGGAGAGATTTAATTTTTTGGCTAATTCTTTTGCGGTTATTGACATACGGGCTCCTTTCTGTGGGGGCTCCTGAAAAATGTTCTTATATCTTCGATTAAGTATCAGTATACGTAGTTATGCTCCAAAAGGCAAGAATAAAGTTAAAAATAAAGTTCAAATTACTTTATTTTGTATAGAAATAAAGTAAAAGCCGCGTTATAGTAAAATCATCAAAAGAAGGAAGCACAAAAGGCAAGGCTGCGAAGCAGAAAAATCCTGCTTCCGGCAGTGTGCCAAAAAAGGTAACAAGGGGTATGCCGCAAGGCAAAGAAAGGAGAACAACATGGACAAAATTAAAATTGGATATGCACCGACAAGAAGAAGCATTTTCAGTGCGCCGGATGCGATCAAATACCGTGGACTGACCGCTGACAGACTGACAGAGCTTGGAATCGATTTTGTGGATATTACAGATATCAATGAGGAAGGTCTTTTATATAACGATGAGGATATGTACAAAATTGCAGAGAAGTTCAAAAGGGAGAAAATCGACGGTCTCTTCCTTCCTCACTGTAACTTCGGAACCGAGTATGAGTGCGCAAGACTTGCAAAAGAATTAAATGTGCCGGTACTGTTATGGGGACCACTTGATGAGAGACCAGAGCCGGACGGAACAAGACTGAGAGATACACAGTGCGGTCTGTTCGCAACCGGAAAAGTGTTAAGAAGATTCGGTATTCCATTTACATACATGACAAACTGCAGATTAAATGATCCGGTATTCGAGCGTGGTATCCGTGATTTCCTTGCTGTCTGTAACGTGGTAAAAACATTCCGCAGCATCCGTATCTTACAGATTTCCACAAGACCGTTCGATTTCTGGTCCACCATGTGCAATGAGGGTGAACTGTTGGAGAAATTCAACATTCAGCTTTCTCCAATCCCTATGCCGGAGCTGACAGATGAAGTGAAGAAAGTGAAAGCCGACCATGCAGAGGAAGTTGCAGAAGTCATGCAGTACTGCAAAGACAACATGGAGATCTGCATCAAGGAAGAGGAGTTAGAAAACGTGGCAGCGTTAAAAGTAGCCATGAAGCGTCTCGCAACAGAATACGGCTGCAAAGCAATTGCAATCCAGTGCTGGAATCAGTTACAGAGCGAACTTGGCATTATGCCATGCGCAGCAAATGCTTTATTAAATGACGAAGGAATCCCAACGGTCTGTGAAACCGATATCCACGGCGCTATCACAGCACTGATGGTAGAAGCAGCAGGCATGGGTGAGACAAGAAGCTTCTTCGCAGACTGGACGATTCGTCATCCGGACGTAGAGAACGGCGAGCTCTTACAGCACTGCGGACCATGGCCGATCTCCATTGCAAAAGAGAAAGCAAAATTAACCTATCCACTTGCGTTCGATCATCCGGGCAGCATCACCGCTGAAGCAAAACACGGCGATGTATCCTTAGTACGTTTCGATGGAGATAACGGCGAATACTCCCTTCTCCTCGGCAATGCCAAAGGAATCGACGGACCGAAGGGAATGGGTACTTACCTCTGGGTAGAAGTAGAGAACATCAAACGTCTCGAAGCCAAAATCGTAGAAGGACCATACATCCACCACTGCGTCGGCATCCACAGAAATGTTGTCCCGGTATTATACGAAGCATGTAAATACATCGGCGTAAAACCGGACCTTTATGATCCAATTGAAGAGGATGTGAAAGCCTACTTACGTGGCGAATGATTAAAAACGAATGGAAAAAGATTG
>CAKRFH010000155.1:0-3255 GCA_934320555.1 uncultured Roseburia sp. | reverse complement strand
GGAAGCAATTCTTCCTTGCTTCCGGTATAAAATTCAATGCTATGGATATTTTTCATGTCTGTTCACCTGTACATCTGGGATTTTGTATCTACCTTATGGGTTAAATATACGGAAATCCATTTTAAATTTCCGGTTTGTAGTTTTAAAAGTTTTTTCGCCATTGTTTCTTAGACTCATATTTTCCACACCCGTCACAAGTCTGTGGCCAGTTGATTTTCCACTCAAAATACTCATCTCTGGTAATCTCACCAGCTATCGTTGTCATGGTAGTAAACGGAAGTGTCAGCTACTTCATTGCATTTTTCGCCAGGAAATTTCCGAGGAAGAAACAGATGCAGGGCAGATGGATTAAATTCATCCAGCCAGAAAAGCAGTTTCATCATTTCGGAAGCGTCACGTCCAGCGGTATTTAGTTCTGATAAACATCCATTGAAGATAGTAAAATTAAGAAATAAATAACTATTTGTCCATATTATAACACAAGCTAGCAGAAATCAATTAAATAGCTGAACTGGACTTTTTCTTTTATTGGGCATGCGTTTCTGATTTCATGGATATATGAGCCAGAAATGCCATGCACAGGGTAATATAAAAATCAGGGCAGTTTTGATCTTACCCTTTCTCTGATTGCGAAGCTGTGTGGCAGGAACCCATTTTGCACAGCTCGTAGCGTTCACAAAATCTTCACAAAAAATTAGCACTCACATATTGACAGTGCTAATAATCAGTGCTATAACATAGTCAGAACAAAGGAAGAGGGAACAAAAGAGAAAGCAAGATTCCCCGAAGTTCCTTCGTCTGAGAGTTCCAAAGAAACAAGGTAAACAATGTGAGATCCGCAGAAGAATCTGTGGATGACAGTTAGAAAAGGAGAGATGACTTATGTTGATGCCTAGTATTTTTGGAGAGAACTTATTTGATGATTTTGACAATTGGATGAACTTTTCATTCCCGGATGTAGATAAAGAGCTTTATGGTAAACATGCGAAGAACATGATGAAGACAGATGTCAAGGAGACGGACGATGGCTACGAAGTAGCAATTGATCTTCCGGGCTTCAAGAAAGAGGAACTTCATCTGGAGCTGAACAACGGTTACCTGACCATCAGTGCCGAGAAGGGTCTCGACAAGGAAGAGAAGGATAAGAAGGACAAATACTTAAGACGTGAACGTTACGCCGGAAGTATGAGCAGAAGCTTTTATGTAGGTGACAGTATCAGAGAGGAAGACATTCACGCGAAATACGAGAATGGTATCCTGACACTGGATGTCCCGAAAGAAGAGAAGAAGGCTGTCCCTGAGAAACGCTACATTGCGATTGAAGGATAATAAGGAATACGGCAGGAGCCCCGAAAAGTGAGCAGCTTTTCGGGGCTCCTTTTTGTCAGCAGAAGATTTGTAAAAATGATCGAAATGCCAGAGAAAAAAGAAGCTGTCACGTATATGCATACATGACAGCTTCGAAAAGAGTTGCGGGAACAGGATTTGAACCTGTGACCTTCGGGTTATGAGCCCGACGAGCTTCCAGACTGCTCCATCCCGCGATAAGATTTATGAGTATTATAGTCCTTTCTTTTTGAAATGTCAAATCTTCTGTCAGGACTATCCCATATATGCGATAAGAAACACGCTCGCAGCCGTACCGGCGATCGTTGCAGTCAGCGCCCCGGCGATGGTGTACCGTGTTTTTTTCACCTTCACAGACAGAAAATACACGGACATGGTGTAAAAAATGGTTTCTGTGCTGCATAACATTACGGATGCCATTTTGCCGAGCGAGGAATCCGTTCCATATTCTTTATAGATGTCGAGAAGCAGACCGGTTGCAGCGGAGGAGGAAAACATTTTCACAAGGGCGACCGGAACAAGTTCTGCCGGAAAACCGATGTGATCGGTCAGAACTGCACCAAGCCAAGCTGCCGCGTCAAGAAGCCCGGATGCGCGAAGAATCCCGACTGCCACCATCAGTCCGATCAGCGTTGGCAGGATGTCTACGACTGTTTTGAATCCATCCGCTGCGCCCTGCACGAAGTCTTCATAGACCTTCTGATGATTTAAGATTCCGGTTCCGACAATGACAAAAATAAGCATTGGGATTGCCGTCTCGGAGAGGAAGACCAGAAACTGCATCCATGGTACACCTCTTTTGCTGTTATTTTAGTTTACGCAGAAAATGAAAATTTATGACTATTAATTTTCGTAATTTGATAAAAAGAACGGCTGCGAGCGTAGAAACAGTGGTTGCCACAATCGCAGGACCCACGATCGCGGTTGGGTTTACGCTCCCGTACTGGCTCCGGTATGCGATGATACTGACTGGGATCAGCTGCAAAGAAGAGATATTCAGAATGAGAAAATCACACATCTCATCACTGGCACAGTCTTTGTGTTCCTTTTCCAGAGCAGCGAGGCTCTTCATCGCCTTCAGTCCTGCCGGGGTTGCTGCCCAGCCAAGCCCAAGAAAATTTGCTGCCATATTTGCTGCAATATAATGGCTGGCATCATGCCCGCGTGGAATTCCTGGAAAAAGAAAATGGAGAACCGGCTGCATCCAACGGGTCAGTCCTTCGACAATGCCGCCTTTTTCCGCAATCCGCATCAGCCCCATCCAGAAGGACATCACACCAAGCATGGTAATCCCGAGCGTCACAGCTTCTTTCGCGGTAGCGAGCGCCGCGTCCGTTACAGCCGGAAGTGTGCCGTGGAACGCCGCGTAGCATATACCGGCAAGGATCATTGCTGCCCAGAGAAGGTTCATAGAGGTCACCTGTAAGGGAGAGTTTCTATAAATATATGTTCAGAAAGTGTTTTTATTACGGGTATGTTGCTGATTTTAAAAAGTTTTGTGCTATACTAAAGACATATTTTGAGAGATTTCGGACAGGAAATAAGGAGGAAAACAGAGATGAGCAACATCGACACCTTTTTACAAATGGTAAAAGATTCTGACAACATCGTATTTTTCGGCGGGGCAGGCGTATCCACGGAGAGCGGCATCCCGGACTTCCGGAGCGTGGACGGGCTGTATAACCAGAAGTATGATTACCCGCCGGAGACGATTTTAAGCCACTCGTTCTATCTGCGGCACACGGACGAATTCTACCGGTTCTACCGGGATAAGATGCTCTGCCTGGATGCAAAGCCCAACACGACGCACTATAAGCTGGCGGAGCTTGAGAAGGCAGGGAAGCTGAAGGCGGTTGTGACGCAGAATATTGACGGGCTGCACCAGTTAGCGGGAAGCAAAAATGTGCT
>CAKRFH010000154.1:0-3309 GCA_934320555.1 uncultured Roseburia sp. | reverse complement strand
TATTCCACTGCATTCTCCGGGAAGAATTCCTTGAACTCACCGTAAAGCTGAGCCGCCAGTGTCTTATTGTGCGAAATGATGAGAGTCGGCTTATTCAGCTGTGCGATGACGTTCGCCATCGTGAAGGTCTTACCGGAACCGGTCACACCGAGCAAAGTCTCGAACTGATTGCCTTCCTTGAAGCCTTTGACCAGTTCTTCGATCGCCTGCGGCTGGTCGCCGGTGGGCTGGTATGGGGCGTGTAGTTTGAAGATTTGTTGTTCATTTTGCACAAAAGTCACCTCCGGGGTTCATAGTAAGAGTTTGTCTGTTTTCGAATGGATTATACGGACGAATGTCTCTTAAGAATATAACACAATTCTATCCTTTTGTATAGAGGTTGTTCGAACGTTAGTTCTAAAAAGAGCATTCAGATGTCCATCATCCAAATGCTCTGCTTTGCTTTCAGTTTTTCCTGTTGCACAGGCTTTCTACTTTCCAGCCACCGCCACATGCTCAAACCGGACCGCCATCGGACCATCATACCGGTCATTCTTATACCTGTCTGTGGAGAACACCATATTTTTCTGGAGCTCTAAGAGGTTTCCATTGATGGAACCGCCGGTCACCGGTGTTACTTTCTCACCGTCGTATAAGTATGCCAGGCGGATCTCGCCTCCGAAATAGCCGCTGAAGCTGTCCATGGAAAATCCGGAAAAGCTTACGACATGGAGATATGGCTGTTTTTTCATGTCTGCAAAGGAAACCGTTCCGTTGTCCACTTTCACCGCTTCATATGTTCCGGTAGGTTCTACGCCCATGTAGCGGGAGAATCTCACACCACCGTAGATTGCCTGCAGCTCTCCATCCTGCACGAGCACCATGTCTTTCATCGGGATTCCTTCCTCTGAATACGGGGTGGTTGCTTTCAATGTCAGGTTCATTTTCTCGCCGGAAACTTCCTCGCCCTGCACTTTTGTGCCTTTTTTATAGTTCGAATAGCCTGGGTAAATCATATTGGTCATTGCGCGCATGGTATAAAGATCCATCAGATCCCGCATCTCTTTTCCGGAAATGATGACCGTGTAGCCGCCCTTTTCCGGAGCTTCTGTTGCCTGGGCTCTCGCACGTACCATATTGAGTGCTTCCTTCGCCTGGGCGGTCAGCGCTTCCGTGTCAAAATCTGCATATGAGAAATCCTGATACTGCTCCACATCCTGCGGTGCGAGGCACTGTACTACGAATTCCCCGTTCACTTTCATTTTCTCATAGGAGACATCCACACCCTCGGAATTACAGATGGCAACCTGATATTTGTTTACGAAAAATTCAGATGTATTGATGAACGCATCCCCTTTCACATCCGCTACATAAAGTGCCGATACGAACGCATCTGCGATCTCCTCCGCGGATTTTTTAAGCAGCCTGCTCTCTGCGAAAACTTTTTCCTCTTTTTTCCCACTGACCAGCTCAAAAAACGGATTTTTTACGAAGGATGCCGCATAGTAAGCTTCTTCGATCACTTTGTCTGTCTCTTCCTGTGTCATCTCCGGGAAAATATGAACGGTGGACGCACCACGCATTTTCTTTCCATCTTCCTCAAAATCTCTGTATACTACCACTTCCGCAGAAGCTTCTTTTTTCATTCTGCGCATGTCTAATTCTTTTTTGATAAAATAAAGCTCTGCGCCTTCTGTCACCGTCTCCGTGATCAGATAGGTTTTGATCTCATTCTTTCTGATTGCATTTAAAATTTTTTCCCGCATCGGTCGCTCCTCCTTAGCCTAATCTGATCTTTGCTTTGATGTATGGGCCGCCATCTGATACTTTCACCCACTCTTTGTGTCCTTTTCCACACATGCCGGAACCGGAAAGAATGGTTTCCTCTGACATCATGGAAATGGATTTCAGCAGATCAGGCACATAGCCGGTCAGAACGATCGGTGAGAACACTTTTCCGGTAAATTTTCCATCTTTGATCTCTCTTGCAATGTCGATCATGCACTGGATTCCCCAGTTTTTCGGATCTTCCATGCCGCTTGTTGCGTGCTCTAAGAAAAATCCGTATTTCACAGAGGCGATCATATCCTCTAATTTGTCCGTGCCCGGCTCGAAGAAGGTATTGGTCATTCTTGTGTAAGCCTTATGTCCCGTATTCTGTCTTCTTCCATTTCCGGTTGGCTTCGTCCCGAGCGCCATGCCAGCCTGCGCATCGCAGATTCCGGTCTTTAAAATGCCTTTTTCGATGATCACGGTATCCTGAGCAACGGTTCCCTCATCGTCAAAGAAATAGGTTGCGGTCTGGGAAGCCGCTGCGGCGCCGTCATGCATGGTGACAAGCGGGGATGCCACATATTCCCCGATATATTTCTCTGCAAGTGCGCGTTTTTTCACAAACATATCCATCTCAACGCCATGGCCGAACGCTTCATGTACGATCATTCCGGTAACATCCGGTGCACAGATGCATTCGTATTCTCCCGGCGTGATCGGTTCGCTGACAAGCAGGTTGTCGATTGCTTCTAAAATAGAAGGGATCTTCTCCTCCAACCCGTCAAACACTTCTACTCCCGCACATCCGGAGCAGCTGTCGAATGCCATTTTCAACTCTTCCCCTTTTGCTGCCATCCCTGCCATGGCAGCGTCTGTCCACATGACATTCTGTGTCATATCTTTTTTTGGGGATAAAAACAGCTTGTGATATACCTGATACATACCGCGCACCTGGCATTCAATCAGCTTGTCGCCCTGCGCAAGTGCTTTTTCCCTTACTTTTTTCAGGCGGCTTATGATCTCTTCATCGCCAAAATCCTCCGGTGAGATCTCGTATTCCGTGCTTTTTTCAAAGCAGATCTCCTCATCCGGAATTTCCGGGTATTTCTTCACTTCCATGCCATTCGGCAGGTTCTCTGACCATGGCATGACATGCTCTGCGATCTCTGCGACGATCTCGTCTAAATTGTCTTCCTCAATATGATTGAACGCATATTCCCCATAGCTTGTACCATCGTACACTTTTACCACATATGCCTGCTCCATGAACATGCTGTTCTCTCCGATCACAATGCCGGAGTTCGATATTACATAGTTTTTCCCCCTGGAATCTGTCATCAGAACGGATGCGTAGGAGTAGTTCTCGAGCAGTCTGTCCAACAGCTGCTTTAAAACCGGTTTCTTTTGTTCGATTAACTTACTTGATGCAACCTGCATTTCCTGTTTTCTCCTTTACTTTGTGCAAATCCCGGAATTCTCTGTATTCCTGTTTGATTGCTATGATTACAGTATATGGAGGTTAAAGAGATTTGTAAATGAAATTGGGATAAGTGGTAA
>CAKRFH010000153.1:0-3445 GCA_934320555.1 uncultured Roseburia sp. | reverse complement strand
ATTATTACAAATACTGTTGGTACTATAATTGGATATTTTATTGTATATAGGATAACTGATAATTTTACGAAGCGAATTTTTTCAAATTCAAAAATGAGTGACTTTTACATAATATGTGTATCTGTAGTACTTATTATGTTCTTCCTTCAACCATTTATTTCATCTTTGTTATGGAAAATTGTTCTGTAAATTCCGAATTTGAAGAAAAAAAGTCCGGTGTGCCAAAATCTAAGCTGCCGACCATAACGTAACGAATGCTGGAGGAAGCCCCACCCATCCCCGGATTTATGGTAATAATGGCCGGATTTGTGATACCTGAGAGCCGACAAAATTGATATAATGCAAATAAGGACATATTTGGGACATATGAGGATATTTCAGGAGAAATGCCGAACTGCTATAATATAGTCTATATGAGAAAGACTGCAAAGGAGTAGGTTATGTCAGAGAAGAGAGAACAGGAGGAATATGACAGATGCAGATTTATCATGCACAGGTGAATCACCTGAACAATCCGGTCGGCTTCCGGATGGAACGCACCGTATTTTCATGGAAAGTAAAGGATGCAGAGGGAAAGAAGCAGAGCTATGCCAGAATCAGGGTAGCATCTGATGAGAAAATGGAGCAGCTGCTCTTTGATTCCGGGGAGGATAAGGAGGCTTCAAGCCTTGGTTACGAGGCAGCTGTAACGCTTGCACCGCGTACCAGATATTACTGGACGGTGGAAGCCGGAAGCGATGCAGGTGAGAAAGCAGTCAGCGAAGTGCAGTATTTTGAGACTGGTAAGAGAGAGGAAGCATGGGCAGGAAAATGGATTACCTGTGACAGCACAAAGAAGCGTCATCCTTATTTTGAAAAAGAGATCACACCGGCGAAAAAGGTGGAGAAGGCAAGACTTTACATCTGTGGTCTTGGATTGTATGAAGCATTTTACAATGGAAAAAGAATTGGGGAGGAATATCTGACTCCATACAGCAATGACTATAACGAGTGGGTACAGTATCAGACCTATGATGTGACAGAGGAGCTTTCGGAGGAAGGAACACTTTCTGTCCTGCTTGGAAACGGCTGGTACAAAGCCCGTTTCGGATTTACTGCACGGGAGGACAAAGGATTCTACGGAAATGAGTGGAAGCTGATTGCCGAGTTGCGCCTGACTTACGAAGATGGAACAGAGGATGTCATCGGAACAGATGACAGCTGGCAGGTAAGGCGGAGCAATATCAAGTTTTCCAACCTGTATGACGGCGAGCATGTAGATGCAACATTACCGGAAATGCCAATTGAGAGAGCTGCTTACTGTGAGGCGCCGAAGGGAACCCTGACTGACCGCATGAGTCTTCCGGTTACGATCCATGAGACATTTGCACCGAAGGAGCTGATCCATACACCTGCAGGGGAGCTGGTATTTGATATGGGCCAGGAGTTTACCGGTATTTTTAAGCTGCATGTAAACGTACCGGCTGGAACGACAGTTCATATCCAGACAGGTGAGATCCTGCAGCAGGGCAACTTCTATAACGCAAACTTAAGAAGTGCCAAATCCGAATATTTTTATGTATCCGATGGAACAGAAGAGGATCTGGTGCCACATTTTACCTTCTTTGGCTACCGTTATGTGAAAATCGAGGGAATACCGGATCTGAAGAAAGAAGACTTTACCGGACTGGCTTATTACAGCGATATCCATGCAACCGGATTCATGGAGACGGGGCATGCCCTTGTCAACCAGTTCATCAGCAATGTGCGCTGGGGATTAAAATGTAACTTCATCGATGTCCCGACTGACTGCCCGCAGCGTGATGAACGTATGGGCTGGACCGGCGATGCACAGGTATTCTCACCGACCGCCATGTATCTGGAAGATACGTATGCATTTTATGCCAAGTATCTTTACGATATGGCAAAAGAGCAGAGCGTATTAGATGGAAAAGTACCGGATGTGGTTCCTTCCTGTGGTGTGGAATCAACAGCGTGTGTATGGGGAGATGCTTCCTGCATTATTCCGTGGAATCTGTATCTGTTCTACGGGGATAACAGCATTTTAAAAGACCAGTTTGTCAGCATGAGAAGCTGGGTGGATTATATCACGAAAGTAGACGGAGACAACCACGGATGGAGATATGTGTTCCACTATGGAGACTGGCTTGCGCTTGACAATCCGGTACAGGGCGCAGAACAGGTAATGGGAGCAACGGATGAGGAATTTATTGCGAACCTGTACTATGCGATCAGTGCCGGAATCGTTGCAAAGGCTGCCCGTGTGTTGGAATATGCGGATGAGGAAGCAAAATATCAGAGGTTATCGGACGAGCAGTTTGCAGTGGTGAAAGAGGAATACTACAGTGCAACAGGACGTTGCTGCATCAAGACGCAGACCGCTTTACTTCTGACCTTAAAATATCATCTGTCCTCCAATGAGGAGCTGACAAAAAAACAGCTCAAAAAATTATTTGATGACAGCAACCATAAGTTAAAGACAGGATTTGTCGGCACACCGTTAATGAACAATATCCTGACAGACAACGGCATGAACGATCTTGCATATGAACTGCTGCTGAACGAAGAGTTCCCGGGCTGGCTCTACGAGGTAAAACTCGGTGCGACTACTGTATGGGAGAGATGGAATTCCCTTCTTCCGGACGGAACGATTTCCGGTATCAGTATGAACAGTATGAATCATTACTCTTACGGTTCTGTTTTAGAGTGGATGTTCCGTCATGTGGCAGGAATTAACACCAGCGAGAAGCACCCGGGTGTGAAATCCCTGACCTTAGAGCCAACCTTAAACTGGGATTTGCGCCATGTGGATGCTTCCTATGATTCTCCATCCGGTGAATACCGCCTGAACTGGAAGCTGGCAGATAAAAAGCATGTGGCGGTTACGATGGATGTGCCATTCGACTGCACAGCAAAAGTGATACTTCCATTATTGCCGGAGGCAGAGAAGGAAGCAGCAAGGAAAGTATTCGGAAAAGATATCGATGGTGTATACACGGTAGAAACCGGACATTATGAGATAAGCTATGAGTTGGAAAAAGAACTTGGCAAGAGCTACAGCATTGACACACCGCTCCGTGTGCTTCTGAAGGACGAAAAAGTGAAGGAATATCTTCAGAACATGCTTCATATGCCGGATATTCCAAACCAGTATAAAGATTTCTCCATCAGGGAAATGACAGAAAAATTTGCAGGGCATATGAGTGAGGAGCAGATACAGGCAATCAATGCGGAGCTGGCAAAGTTTTCTGATTAAACTGGGGTTTAGCCACCTAAACGCTATACGATAAAAAGCAAACGAAGCCCGGATTCTGTCCGACCGCAGGGATGGCAGAATCTGAGCACGGTGAGCTGTATCTAGCTAAGTCTTTCTCCCGCCGGGAAGCCAGCTTCCACTTGAATGATATAGGATATGCAGCCGCCCTAACGACAGGCTGTGAGCAGA
>CAKRFH010000152.1:0-3522 GCA_934320555.1 uncultured Roseburia sp. | reverse complement strand
TCTTTCGGCTTTACATATGATTTTGAATTCAAGCCTGAAAGTCAATGATACAAATATACTTACAACAGCGATTCTGAATTTACATATTACAAAATAGCGAGTAATTTGTACCGACAGATTAAACTGGTTCCACCAAAAAAGTTCGCTCCTAAAGTCCATTTTACCGAAAGATGAACCGAGTATTTTGGTAGGTAAAACAAGTCATAATCCCCGCCTTGGTACGATACCTCCCGATGCCGCCCTGCAAAGCGGTATAACTCCGGTGCCGGAAGTGTGGTGTGCTCCCGGAAAAATCCATCTACGCTGTGGAGATGAGACTCAAGTCTACAATAGAATGCCCGCTTTGCGAACATTCTATTGTCAAGAAATCTCGAAGCCTCTGCTGAGAGAATTGGCTGCTCTGAGGCTCATCGGAACTCTTAGCGTAACTGGATTTTGTAGGGAGCACACCACACTTTCGGCTCACAGCCTATCGTCAGGGCGGCTACACAATCTATCCCAAGGCGGGAAGGCTAGCCATTCACCCTCGGAAGAATCCGCTTCCGGTAGAGAAAGACTTAGATAGATGCCGCTTACCGTGCTTGGATTCTGCCATTCCTTCGGTCGGCAGAATCCAGGCTTCGTATGCTGTTATCCATATGCAAGGGAGAATGACAAACCCGGATTTGAAAATATATAACAAACAGTATATAACAGTTGACAACAGATACATACTGTTATATACTGTTTACTGTAAAGGAGAAATAAATATGCATATTATATTAAACCATTCCTCCATGATTCCGATCTACGAGCAGCTCATGGAGCAGATAAAATCAGAAATCATCGGGGCAGCGCTGAAAGAGGGCGAGGCACTTCCATCTGTGAGGACGCTTGCAGGGGAGCTTCGGATCAGCGCACTGACCGTGAAGAAGGCTTACGACAGGTTAGAGGAAGAGGGATTCGTCACAACTGTCCACGGAAAGGGAACCTATGTGTCCGCTTCGGACAGACAGCTTGCCACAGAGGCGCGCAGACGGGCGGTGGAGGAAGACTTCGATAAGGCGATCGACCGGGCGTTTGCAGTCGGCATGAAGAAAGAGGAAGTAGCAGAGCTGGTTTCGCTGCTCTTAGAGGAGAAGTAGCGGCGGATCCGTTCGCAGAAAGGCAGACAATTTATGATAATAATGAAGGATGTTCGAAAAAAATATGGTGACTTCGAATTTCAGATGTCACTGGAAATCCCGGACGGAAGGATCACAGGTCTCGTTGGGAAAAACGGCGCGGGAAAAAGCACCGCAATCAAACTGCTTCTTGGACTGGTGAAGCCGGATGCGGGAGAAATCAGGATTTTGGGAAGTGAGGGGGAGGAGCTTCCGGTTTCCGTGAAGCAGGAAATCGGTGCATCGTTGGCAGAGTCAGGATTTTGTTCACAGTTTACGGTGGATGATGCAAAGCATATCCTTGCGAGAATGTATCCGGCATTTGACCGGGAATTTTTCGAGAGGCAATGTAGAGAGCTGAAGCTTCCGGAAAAGAAGAAAATCAAAGAGTTTTCCACCGGTATGAAGGCAAAGTTGCGCGTGCTCACTGCAATTACACACAATGCGAAGCTCTTAATCTTAGACGAGCCGACCGCAGGCCTGGATGTGGAGGCGAGAAATGAGATTCTCGACCTGCTGCGAAATTATGTGGCAGAGGACGAGAGCCGCACGATTTTAATCACGTCCCACATTGCAACGGATCTCGAATCGTTGTGCGACGATATCTGCCTCATCCATGATGGGAAAATGATCCTGCACGAGGACACGGACGTGATTTTAGAGCAGTATGGAATTTTAAAGGTGAATGAGGAGCAGTACCGGACGCTTGATCCATGTGCTATTTTAAAGGTACAGAAGGAGAACTACGGTTATGCATGCTTCACGAATGACAGAAAGTTCTATCAGGAAAACTATCCGCAGATTGCTGTGGAACATGGCGGAATCGACGAGTTAATTCTTATGATGACAGGAGGATACAGATAATGGCGGGTTTGATTGAAAAAGATATGAGACTTTTGTGGTGTAATAAGCTGTCAGTGATATTTTTTGTTGTGTTTGCAGTGATATTCGGGGTATCGGTAAAGGGAAATTTTATTTTGGGCTATCTGCCGTTTGCCATGTGCCTTCTGATGATAAATACCATCGCCTATGATGAGATGGATAAGGGTTATCAGTTTTTGATGACTTTTCCGATAGACAGAAAGATGTATGTCCGGGAAAAATATGTGCTCACTCTTGGGATCGGGGTACTTTCCTGGGGTGTTGCAATGGTGATCTATTTTGTGACAAAAATCATGCAGGGGGAGAGACTGGATATGAGCATAGAGCTTCCGGTTACGCTTAGTTTTCTGCCGGTGATCGTGTTATTTATTCTGTATATGCTCCCGTTGCAGTTGAAATTTGGCATGGAAAAAACGAGGATTGTTATGGCAGGAACCTGTGGAGCGGCAGGTGCGTGCATTCTCGGGTTTGCAAAGTTTATCGGACTGGATACCATAAATGACCGGATGGAATCGTTTGATCAGATGAGTGGCTGGGTGCTCCTTGGGATCGCGGTGGCAGTGGCAGTGCTGCTGATTGCAGTTTCTTACCGTATCAGCATAGGAATTATGAAGCGAAAAGAGTTTTAACTTGAACCGGACACAGGCATTTCATATAATGAATATGAGATGCCTGTTTTTATGTTATAAGAAAATAACAGAATACCTGCAAAGTGCGAATTTTAAATGGAGAGAAAATAAATGAACGAATTACAGACCACATTATTTGGATTACAGGACCTAAAATACCGCGATTTTCACAGCAGGCTGATGCCTGGAATTGATAAGGATACCATTATTGGAATCCGAACGCCGGTACTCCGGAAGTTTGCAAAGAATTTTGCAGGGACTACAGAGGCAGAGACATTTTTACAGGAGCTTCCGCATCAATATTACGAGGAAAATAATCTGCACATGATGCTTCTTGCAGGGATCAAAGATTATGAAAAATGTGTGTGTGAAGTGGAGCGCTTTCTTCCTTATATCAATAACTGGGCAACCTGTGACAGCCCGGCACCGAAGTGCTTCGCAAAGCACAAAGAAGAACTGCTTCCGAAGATCAGGACATGGATGGCTTCTGATCATACGTATACGATCCGTTATGGAATAGAAATGCTGATGAACCTTTATCTGGAGGAAGATTTCAAGCCGGAATATCCAAAGCTCGCAGCGGCAGTACAGTCAGAGGAATACTATGTCAATATGATGATTGCCTGGTATTTTGCGACCGCGCTGGCGAAGCAGTGGGATGCGGTACTCCCATACCTCGAGCAGCGGAAGCTGTCCCCGTGGGTGCACCGGAAGACCATCCAGAAGGCGGTGGAAAGCTATAGGATCACCGATGAGCAGAAAATATATCTGAAAAGTTTGAGAAATTAATATAGATCTTGGTGCAGCGCCTGAATCTCCATGCTTATAAGGCACATTGGAATATAAAAAATCGCTCAGACCTTAGAGTC
>CAKRFH010000151.1:0-3568 GCA_934320555.1 uncultured Roseburia sp. | reverse complement strand
AATATACTTACAATACTGATTCAGAATTTACAT
The DNA here is from genome assembly GCA_934320555.1 of uncultured Roseburia sp. Lineage (GTDB taxonomy): Bacteria > Bacillota > Clostridia > Lachnospirales > Lachnospiraceae > Roseburia. The sequence continues at coordinate 3,535 of CAKRFH010000151.1, read as the reverse complement.
AGTACAAAATAGCGAGTATTTTGCACTGGCAGATTAAAACTGGTTCCACCAGAAAGGTGCGTTCTTTAAGTCCATTTTACTGAAAGATAAACTGAGTATTTTCGTAGGTAAAACAAGTCATAATCCCCGCCTTGATACGGTAACCTCCCGATGCCGCCCTGCAAAGCAGTATAACTCCGGTGCCGGAAGTGTGGTGTGCTCCCGGAAAAATCCATCTACGCCGTGGAGATGAGACTCAAGTCAATTCTCGAAGCCTTTGCTGAGAGAATTGGCTGCTTTGAGGCTCATCGGAACGCCTGGCGTAACTGGATTTTGGAGGGAGCACACCGCACTTTCGGCTCACTGACTTTAGGCAGGGCGGCTCCACAGCCTATATCCAAGGCGGTAAGGCTAGCCATTCACCCCGGAAGAATCCGCTTCCGGTAGAGAAAAACTTAGATAGATGCTGCTTACCGTGCTTGGATTCTGCCATTCCTTCGGTCGGCAGAATCCAGGCTTCGTATGCTGTTATCCATATGTAAGGGAGAATGACAAACCCGGATTTACAGTGCCCTGCGGACACATTCCTCGATATAGGAAACGCCAAAATCCGTATTGATGGTCAGATCAAAGTTGGCTGCCGCGCCCCACATTCTGCCGGTATAGTAGTGATAATTGTCCGCGCGGTGTCTGTCCTCCCTGTGGATTTTGTGCGCGGCATCTTTTTCTGAAAGATTCTCACGCTGCATGACGCGGCGAATCCGGCTCTCCGGCGGTGCCTGGAAAAAGATTTTAAGAACATTGTTCCGGTCGCGCAGGATATAGTCAGAACATCTGCCCACGATCACACAGTTTCCTTTCGCTGCAAGCTCCCCGATCACTTTCGATTCCGCTCCAAAAATCTGATCTTTCGGTGCTTCCTCCGCCTCCTGACCATACAGATACATCTGGTTGACGAGATCATATAAAAAGCTGTTGGTCATTGCCTCTTCATTTTTACGGATAAAATCCGGTGTCATACCTGTTGTTCCGGCCGCCATTTTGATAATCTCCTGATCGTAGAAATCAAAGTCAAGCTTTTCTGCCAGCGCTTTTCCAATGTCATGGCCGCCACTGCCGTACTGTCTTCCAATGACGATCACATTTCTCTGATAGCCGTCTGTCCCTGCCCCATTTTCTTTCAAAAGTTCTGCTCCTGCATCCTCCCTGTACTCTTCCGGGAAGAGAAGAGGCTTGATAAATTCCAGTTTTTTCCCGAGCAGTCTCGCGATAAATCCAACTAAGAGCGCCGCAATGACCGTACCTTCCCGCACTCCGTTTAAAGCTCCGGAAAACAGGAACGAGAGAATCGCTGCGATCACAGCCATCGAAGTATCAAAAATAATTTTTGTTGTTCCAAAATTCGTGTTCCAGGTCTGCACGACCGCGCGGACAAAGGATTCGCCCGGAAGCATGACCACGTCCGCCACAACTTCCAGATACACGCCAAAACCGAGCACCAGACAGCCTGATAACAGGGCGAACAGTTTCACTGGATAGCTCTGCGGGTTTACCCAGAAGAACAGGCGCATTGTCAGGTCTATAAAGTATCCGAATGCAATGGACACCGGTATCTGTAAAATATTTTCCAGCTTAAAATTTTTCCGCAGGATCAGAATCTGCAACAGAATCAAAAAGATGCTGAAAAAGATTGTAAAATTTCCAAGTGTGAACGGGAAATTCAGGCTGAGCACATACGGAATGGATGAAATCGGTGAAGTTCCAAGACTAGCCTTTGTCACAAGGCTGACGCCAAGAGCGTTTACAAACAGCCCCACTAAAAATAAAAGATATCGTTTTAATTTGTTCATGTTATGTAGTTCCTTCTGTTATTATTTTCAGTATTGAATGAGCTGCCCTGTTGCTGCGGACTCTTTTTCTGCCATCATATATCTGCTGCCCTGCGCAGGTTTTCATAGATTTTCCGGTAGACCGACATAAATGTCTCGTATTCTTCCTCTGAGATCTCGTTTAATGCCTGTCTTTCAATTTCGGTAAACGTCTGCTCCACAAGTTTCTGGCTCTTTTTTCCTGCCTCCGTCAGAAAAATGTGGAAGGTGCGTCGGTTGCCGTTTAGTGTCCTTCTCTCGATCAGCCCTTTTTCTTCCATTCGGTTCAAAATGGATGTCAATGACCCTGCCTCTAAAAAACATCCCTGTGCAATTTTCTTCTGACTGCTGCCATCGTGGTCTTTCAGAAAATCAAGCACTTTCGGCTGTCCGATTGTAAGTCCGGTGTTTTTCAGATTCTCCAGCAAAGATTTCTGTACGGATGCCTGATTTGCCATAATCATGTAATGAAGTGATTCTGCCATGTAACGCTCCTTTCTTCTGTTTATCTGAATTTATTTTCTGTATAAAAGCAAATAGTTATAATTCAAACATTTAGAATTATAACTATTTACATTCATGCTGTCAATTAATTTTTTCTATGATATCATCCAGACTATAGTAACCGTATCCTCATATAGCATTGCGGCGCCTCTCTACTCTGCATACTTATCGATCCAATTCTCGCCATTGTATTCATCAATCTGTTTTTCTAACCTGGTAAGATACTCCTGTAACCTGCTGTCCTCTTCACTGGCATACCAGACATTTGCCCGCCCAAATCCATAAGCCCAACCGTTTGCCTTTCTCGGGACCTCCCATTGCGCCTTTTTTGATCTGGCACTGGCAGGAAGCAAAACACAATCTGACGATTTCGCTATTGCATTGTAATATTGTACATCTTCCGGAGCAAATACTGCCTCCTGATAATGCCTGAAAACGGTAGCGTGTTGATACCATCCCACGACCGTTGTAAACTTATGTGCCGGATGCTTTGCGCAATATACAACAAGCACATCCTCTACAGATTCTTCTTTTTTGCATAACTCACAGCCCGCAATATTTTCTATTCTCATCTGATTGACATCCGTGCCGTTATGTGACTTTGTCTCAAAAAATCCCAGACAATATAAACCTTCCATTCCTTCCATATTCACCGGAGTGAAATTATATTTTTCATGTGCATCTCTTGTTTCGTTAACATAGCTTCCACCATTTACCGGAGTGTCATTCCCATCTTCATTGCCCCGATATTCCTTCATCCAGGCGATGTTACAAAAAAGTATTCTCATGCTGTCATCCTTCTTTTCCTATATCTGTTATTACGCCTCTGTCTTCCATATCTTATCTCTGAACGCCGTCTCATTTTCCTCCATCCGGGCAACAAAATCAGCGTAATCTTTCGCTCCATCCGGAATCTGTAAGCCGCATTTTATAACCAATACATCGTTCCGCGGAGAAACATTATCCTCATAGGTCATCCCACGATTCAGGCGAAGCGATACATCTGCCTGATGTGTCGCTTCCGGATAAAGATAGTACCCTCTTTTTGCGTCAAACCGGAACATATATGCCAGAATCTGCAAGTAATCTTTCCCGCTTATGTTGTTCCATGGTTTATATTTTGCATCTGCAATGATACGCTCTCCGGCATCTTTTCCAATAAAATCAGGATATATCAGACCATG
>CAKRFH010000150.1:0-3613 GCA_934320555.1 uncultured Roseburia sp. | reverse complement strand
TACGTCATTTCCAAGCGAAACTTCTCCACAACCTGACGAAGATTGTGGCACTTAAGCGGAAACAGTTCAAGACCTTGGGGAGCCGCCGGTTCTTAGCGCCCAGCCGTGCCGAGACTGTAGTGGCCAGCCAATATTCTGTCGCTGCACGGCTGGACGCTTAGTACCGCTGCGAGCGACACGGAGCGAGAGCGTGTCTTGAACTGCTTCTGCTTACGTGTCACAATCCCCACAGCCTGCGCCCGAAGTTTCGCCCCCATTACTTAATAACCAACTTCGAATAGGTAAATCCTTCGGCGCTTTGCAGTTCCTCCCCTGCGACGCTGACACGGTCCTCTTTCGTATGGCTCTCCGTCTCCTCCTGCCACAAAAACAACAGCTTCTCCAGATCTTCCACCGACTGCACCGTCTTCTCTGTCGTAACGAACCGTCCGTCCACCGTATTCTGCCTCCGGAAGCTTTGCAGCTCTTTCCTTGTATACAAAGGCTTCGGCACAAAATCTGCCATATCCTGTCTGGCTGCCTGTTCGTTCTGATCCAGTCCGACCGGGGCAAACTCCTCGTCCCCACGGTTTCTTCTGCCAGAAAGGCTGTCATCTGTGAGGTTCTTAAACTGGCTCGTAAACTTCATCCGGTCACGCAGTTCCTCTAAGATCTTCTCCTTTTTGCTGCTGCGGTCGAGAAGATTGATCAGGCGGACGGTATTGTCCTCCTCACCTGCGCCTTCCTGTAAAATATAATGGATCCGCGCGAGCGCACGCTTTGCAAAAATGGTTTTCTGTTCGATCAGCTTATTATATTTTTTCTCGATCAGATCGAACTCCCGCTCAATCTGATAGACAAGCTGGCTCGTATCCTCACAGTAATCCAGGCTGTACTGGTTGCGCCTCTGCATCAGGGAACCTGGTTCTAACGTAAACCCTGCGCGGATCAGTTCTTCTTTTTTCCGGTCATTAGCATTTAAAATCTGGCCAATCAGCTCCTTGACTGCTTCCTTATATCGGTAAAAACTGTCTGTCGTAGTCAGAATCGCATATTTTCTGCTGTCGCTGTTGTTGATCTCCTCCACCAGGACTTCCTGAATGCCGATAAAATTCTTTTTCCCGGAGAGCTCATCAAAGTAGGATCGCATGCCATCCTGCATGTTCGAAAGCAGCTGTCCGAGCCTTTTGGATGTGCGGAGTGCATTTTTCAAAATATCATTGTTCTTATCCTGGTCTGTCTGATAGGTGAACAATGCGCTGTAAATAGCAAGGATACTCTCCCTCTCCCTGCTGTTGTCCTCACTGAGCAGCTTCTGAAACAGCTCCACATACAGCTGGCTGTACTCCGGGAATGAGATCACGGACGTATTCAGCTTCTCATCAAAATCACTTTTGAGCCATCCCCAACGGATCAGCCTGTTCAACATGCCGGAAGGAGAATCGTCCGGAAACAATGTATCCGCCTCTTCTCCTTCCTCAAATTCTTCCTGCTCCCACACGATCCGCGCCTTCGTGATCGTGTCCGCTATGATTGCCCTGCACTCTTCCACGGTAAGCCCTAAGGATGCATAGATCTCGTTGTTCTCCTCATAGATGGCAACGAGAAACTGCATATAGGCATCCCGGTTCTTCGTGCGGAATAATTTATAAAAATCTGCCGGTATTTTTTTCTTTAAAATCATCTGTACTACTTATTCCTTCTCTATCCGATCAATACTTTTTTGCCTGCGAATGCAAAACCGTAATGTCTGATTCTTTTTTCACTGATTCCCATGGAAAGAAGCTTCGCGTCATACTTTCTGTCTGCGATCTGCCTTAATGCCGCCTGTACGGTGTCTTCTAATTTCTCTTCCTCTTCCGGATCCTGAACCTTAAATTCGATCACAATTGCCGGATCCTTCTCCTCCTTCGGAACCATCATAATGTCATATCTTCCGTAACCACTCTCCCCATTGGACTGTATGCTGTACCGATCGCGCAGATCCACAAGAAGCCCCAGCACAAACCCATGGTAAAACCGTTCCGGCTGGCTTTTCCCGGATGGATGTTTCCCTGTATCAAACTGACCAAACGTCATGAGTGCCACATCATTCATATACGCATTCATTGCCTTTCTGTCATCGCAGAGCAATGCTGCAAGAAATTCATTATAGCTCTCAAGTGTTGTGCCAAACCACCCCTGAAACATCGTACAAAACATGCTGAATGTTTCCAGATTCGTGATTCTTAAATGATACCATGGCTCTAACAGTTCACTACGGTATTCCACCTCATCCACTTTCAGATATCCGCTTGCAAGAAGCAGGCTCCAGACTGCCCTCTCATCTTTTTCCAGTTGGTTGTATACAATCTGTTCATCAAAACTGACTGTGATACTTTCCCCGCTTATCAGGCATTCCATCTGCCTCTTGATACTGCCGGAGCCTGTTCGGATCAGCTGGTTTACCAGTCCATTCGAGCTCGTTGCTGCCCAGTACGGCCGAAACTGCTTCTTATCGAGGAAATTGGTAATCGACCATGGATTATAAATATCTCTCACCTGTCCGAATGTGAAACCATCATACCACTTTTTTACCTGTTCCATCTGAGCTGACAGTCCCATCTCGGCAAGCGCATCCGCTACTTCCTGCTCTGTGAACCCGAACGCCCGCTCATATTCCGTGGATGTTGTTGTCACCACATTCAGGTTGTTCAGATCCGAAAAAATAGATTCTTTGGAAATGCGGGTAATTCCGGTAAGCAATGCCCGCTCCATATAGGGATTTGTCTTAAAGGTGGCATTAAAAAAATTCCGGATATAGGAAGTGAAAAAATCCCAGTATCCATTCAGATAAGCCTCCTGCACAGGTGTGTCATATTCATCCAAAAGCAGGATCACTTTTTTCCCATAATAGCGGTAAAGATAGCCGCACAGCTTCTGTATCGCCGTTGCCGCATCAATATCATCCATCTGATCCGAAATCCGCGCAAAGCTGCTCTTCTCATTCTCGCTGAGCAGACTGCCGGACAGCAGATAACGGTGTTCTTCATATAATCCGGCAATCATCTGTTTTACCTGTTTTTTGGCACCTTCCAGCTCATCTGCCTTCATTCCCGCGAAGCTAAGCAGCAGCACCGGAAAGGTTCCCTGCAGATTCCGGTATTTTTCCTCCTGCCAGATTGCAAGGTCTTCAAACAGATCCGGGCGGTCTTTATATTGATTGGAAAAGAAACATTCCAACATACTCATGTTCAGTGTCTTGCCAAAACGGCGCGGTCTGGTAATCAGTGTCACACAATCCGCGGACTCCCACCATTCGCGGATGAACAATGTCTTATCCACGAGAAAATAATGGTTCTCCCGAAGTGTTGCAAAATCCTGGCTGCCAATGCTCACCGTTCTTCCCATATGTCAGATGCCTCCTTCCAATTTCCATGTTCTGTCCTTAAAAAACTAACTTTTATTATACACTAATCCGCCCATTCTGTGCAACCTGCAAAGTTTGATACATGAAAAGACAGCTCTAATGCAATTAAAAATTTGTATCCATTAGTGACGTGCGCCGCAAGGCACACAATCGAGTAGGAGGCTAATCATTGGTTGATTAGCCGACCTCTCACACCACCGTGCGTACCGTTCGGTACACGGCGGT
>CAKRFH010000149.1:0-3764 GCA_934320555.1 uncultured Roseburia sp. | reverse complement strand
CCCTCTTTTCTCATCAGCACAGCCTGACTTCGAGTTTCGCCCCAAAAAAAAGGAGAAACAATATGAGAGTAGGAATGGGATACGATGTCCATAAATTAGTAGAGGGAAGAGATCTGATCGTAGGCGGTGTAAAAATCCCGCACACATTGGGACTGCTCGGTCACTCCGACGCGGATGTCCTCCTCCATGCGATCATGGATGCACTGCTCGGGGCAGCAGCCCTCGGTGATATCGGCAAGCATTTCCCGGATACCGATCCGCAGTACAAAGGTATTTCCAGCATAAAGCTCTTAGAACATGTGGCGAAGCTCATTGAGGAGAAAGGCTATCTGGTCGAGAACATCGACGCGACGATCATCGCCCAGAAACCGAAAATGCGCCCACACATTGAGCAGATGGAGAAGAACATCGCAGAAGCGCTCCATATCGATGTGAGCCAGGTGAATGTGAAGGCGACAACAGAGGAGGGGCTCGGGTTTACCGGAACGGAAGAGGGAATTTCTTCCCAGGCGATCTGTGCGCTGACAACGTTCTACGAGGCGAGCATGGCTGTTGCAGATTCGGAGAGCCGGTGCGCCGGGTGTGCAGGATGCCGGAAGCAGTAAAAATCTTTCTTGACAAAATCACACGAACTGCATAAACTATATTAGAAAACAAAATCAAGGAAAGCGAAGAACGGAAAGAGTAATAATGGTTCAGATGCCAAGAGAGAGACTGTCACCGGCTGAAAGCAGTCTTGCAGAAGACATTATGAAGTGCATCCGGGAGCTGGTCAGAGGAACGACGGTCTGTGGGAGCAGGCAGGAACAGTATGCTGACCCGTTCAACACACGTTACGTGTTTTGAGTGAAAATCAGCTGCCTGATTTTTAATAGAGTGGAACCGCGGATTACTTCGTCTCTTGGAGATGAAGTGGTCCGTTTTTTTTAGAAAAGAGGGAAATGACATGGGAATGATCCAACACATCAAAGAAGAATTTCAGGTCATACAGGAGCGTGACCCGGCGATCAAATCGCCAATGGAAGTTTTGCTTTATCCGAGCTTTCGTGTTATGCTAAGCTACAGAAGGGCGCATAAACTGTACCTGAAGGGACATTATTTCTGGGCACGTTTTCTTTCACAACGAGCAGCGAGAAAGACTGGGATCGAGATCCATCCGGGCGCAACAATCGGAAAAGGATTTTTTATTGACCATGGAAGCGGAGTTATCATCGGTGAGACCGCGATCGTTGGGGATAATGTGACGCTATATCAGGGCGTGACGCTTGGAGGTACCGGAAAAGAGACCGGAAAGCGCCATCCTACAATCGGAGATAACGTCATGATTAGTGCGGGGGCCAAGATTATCGGTTCCTTTACGGTCGGGGAGAATTCCAAGATCGGGGCAGGAAGTGTCGTGATCGAGGAGGTTCCGCCGAACTGTACCGTAGTCGGTGTTCCGGGAAGAATCGTAAAAAGGGACAATGTCAAGATCCCGCGCAGCGACATGGATCAGTGTCATCTGCCGGATCCGGTCAAGGAAGACATCAGTGTTTTACAGCGTGAGAATGCAGAGCTTGTGAACCGTGTGCTGGATTTAGAGCAGCAGATCCGGGAAATGAATAAGAAGCTATTGTCGTAAGACTTGTGAAACTCAGATTTACGCTGTGAAGATTGTACACAATAACCAAAAATGACGAAGACACGCTCTCGCTACGTGTCGCTCGCAGCGGTACTAAGCGACCAAAATACGGTCGCTAAGGACATGCCGAAGGCACTTCGGCGTTGGCTCCCCAGTGTCTTCTTATGTTTTCGGTTATTGTGTACAATCCAATATGCGTTATGAAGAGTTTCACAATCATCAGACAAAATATAGAAAGGTAAGGAAATACAAATGGAAAATAATTTCAAATTTTACAATACGCTCACAAAGAAGATTGAGACTGTCATTCCACACGAGGATGGAAAGATTGCAATGTATACATGCGGGCCTACCGTCTATCATTTTGCACACATCGGAAACCTGAGAAGTTATATTATGGAGGATGTGTTAGAAAAATCACTTCGCTATGTCGGATACGACGTGAAGCGTGTTATGAATATTACGGATGTAGGACATCTTGCATCCGATGCGGACACCGGGGAAGATAAGATGTTAAAAGGTGCAAAGCGTGAGCACAAGACGGTTATGGAGATTGCCAGGTTTTACACGGATGCTTTCTTTGAGGACTGCAGAAAGTTAAATATTAAGACACCGGATGTCGTGGAACCGGCTACGAACTGTATCCCGGAATTTATCAAGATGATCGAGGGACTGTTAGAGAAAGGCTATGCTTACCAGGCGGGCGGTAACGTTTATTTTGACACATCCAAGTTGGAAAATTACTATGTATTCTCCACACAGGCAGAGTTAGAAACTTTAGTCGGTGTACGTGACGATGTAGATGAGGACACCAATAAGAGAAATAAGGCAGATTTCGTGCTCTGGTTCACCAAATCCAAGTTTGAAGACCAGGCACTTAAATGGGACAGCCCATGGGGTGTCGGCTATCCGGGATGGCACATTGAGTGCTCCTGCATCAGCTTAAAGCATCTGGGCGAATATATGGATATCCACTGCGGCGGTGTCGACAATATTTTCCCACATCACACGAACGAGATCGCACAGTCTGAGAGCTACCTGGGACATAAATGGTGCAATTACTGGTTCCATGTACAGCATTTAAATGACAAATCCGGCAAGATGAGCAAGTCTAAGGGCGATTTCCTGACGGTTTCCCTGTTACAGGAGAAGGGATATGACCCGATTGTATACAGAATGTTCTGCTTACAGTCCCACTACAGAAAACCGTTAGAATTCTCTTATGAGATTATGGATAACACAGCAGCCGCTTACAACAAGCTTGTAAAACGTATTGTCGGTCTGAAAAAAGAGGGTGAGGTTGACAAAAACGTATTTGAGGAATATAAGGCAAAATTTGTGGATGCAATCTCAAATGACTTAAACACCTCGATGGCACTCACTGTTTTATACGATTTATTAAAAGCAGACACCAATGACATCACCAAATATGAGCTGATAAAAGATTTTGACCGTGTCCTTTCCTTAAATCTGGAAAATGCGAAGAGCATCGAGACCACAGAAGGTGTGGACGAAGAGCTTGAGGCATTTGTCCTTGCAAAGATCGAGGAGAGAAAGGAAGCCAAGAAGGCAAAGGATTTCGCGAAGGCAGATGCCATCCGTGATGAGCTGGCAGAAAAAGGCATTGTCATCAAGGATACCCGCGAGGGAGTTGTATGGCATAAAGCGTAAGATCTGTGCCGAGGAGATAGTAAGATGGAGAAAGGAATTGATTCCTATTTAAAAGAAAAGTTTCAGATCCCGGATGTGGATATCCGCACTTATTCCCCGTTGACATTGGCGTATATCGGGGACGGGATCTACGATCTGGTCATCCGATCCCTTGTAGTTGCGAAGGGCAATACGCGGGCGAATGAACTGCATAAGCGCACCAGCCAGATCGTGAAAGCACATACACAGGCAGAGATGATGGAGATACTGCTTCCTCTTTTGACAGAGAAGGAGGAAGCAGTCTATAAGAGGGGTAGGAACGCCAAATCTTTTACGATGGCGAAGAATGCCACCATGTCCGATTACAGGAAAGCGACCGGGTTTGAGGCGCTCATGGGATATCTTTATTTACAGGATGAGTTTGAGAGGCTTGTGGATCTTGTGCAGGCAGGCATCGAAGGCCTGAAGTTAAAGCTGTAAATAAGAGAGACAA
>CAKRFH010000148.1:0-3768 GCA_934320555.1 uncultured Roseburia sp. | reverse complement strand
CGTAGCGAGAGCGTGTCTTCGTTGAGTTCGGTCATTGCTCCCAATCCTCACAGCCTAAATCTGAGTTTCGCAGCTTTTTGAGTAATTTATTTTGAGGTACGATATGACAGAGAAAAAATCTCCAATCATTTCTTTTAAAAATTTTACCTTCCAGTACCGAGCCCAGAAGAAGCCCACCCTGAAAGAAATTAATCTGGATATTTATCCGGGCGAGCGTGTCCTGATCGCAGGTCCGTCCGGCTGTGGCAAAAGCACACTTGCAGGCTGCATCAACGGTCTGAATCCCTTTTCCAATCCAGGCGAATGCAGCGGAGAGCTTATCGTGGACGGGGTCCATGCACCGAAGAGCAGCATCTTTGAACTTTCTGCACATGTGGGAACTGTTTTGCAGGATCCGGATGGTCAGTTTATCGGCCTGACAGTAGGAGAAGATATTGCGTTTGCATTGGAGAACAGCTGTATGCCGCAGGATGAAATGCATGAGATCACCCGTCATGCGGCGGAACTGGTAGATATTCAGGATCATCTGGATTATGCACCGCATGAACTTTCCGGCGGGCAGAAACAGCGCGTCAGCCTGGCGGGCGTCATGGTGGATCAGGTAAAAATTCTGCTTTTTGATGAACCGCTTGCGAACCTTGATCCGGCGACCGGCAAGCAGACGATTGAACTGATCAACGAGATCCAGGAAAACACGGATACTACGGTTGTAATTATCGAACATCGACTGGAAGATGTACTCTGGCGGGATGTTGACCGTATTGTTCTGATGGGGGAAGGACGGATTCTGGCGGATCTTCATCCGGATGAGCTGTTGTCTACGTCCCTTCTGGAAGAAAACGGCATCCGGGAACCGCTCTATCTCACAGCCATGCGCTATGCCGGAGTGGAAATCACACCGGAGAAAAAGCCTGCACATGTGGAATCCGTCGTAATGGATGAGATGGACAGAAAGAAGATGAAGGACTGGTTCCGGGAGCGGGAAACTGTGGAAGCGGAGAAAGAAGACCAGCCGCTGCTTGAAGTGAAAAATTTGAACTTTGGATACGAGAAGAGCCAGCAGACCCTGCGGAATGTCACACTGACTATACATAAGGGAGAGATGGTGAGTATCGTAGGCAAAAACGGTGCGGGAAAATCGACATTTTCCAAGTTAGTATGCGGATTTGAGACACCGGATTCCGGAGAAATCCTTTTCAATGGAAAAGATTTACTGCAGGAAAATATCCGCCACAGAGCAAAGCATATTGGCTATGTGATGCAGAATCCAAATCAGATGATCTCGAAAACAATGATTTTCGATGAGGTGGCACTCGGTCTTCAGAATTTGGGAAAAAGCGAGGAAGAGATCCGGGAAAAAGTCGAGGAGACACTAAAGGTCTGCGGACTTTACCCATTCCGGAACTGGCCTGTTTCGGCGCTTAGTTTTGGACAAAAAAAACGTGTGACGATCGCCAGTGTACTGGTGCAGGATCCGGAGCTGATTATTTTGGATGAACCGACAGCAGGACAGGATTTTCGCCATTATACGGAGATTATGGAATTTCTCCGTGGCTTGAATGAAAAAGGGGTGACGGTTGTGATGATCACCCATGATATGCATCTGATGTTAGAATATACGCCGCGTGCGCTGGTTTTTGCGGATGGACGGCTGATCGCCGACCGGAGTGCGGCGGCAGTTTTATGCGATCCACAGCTGATCGGGCAGGCTGCGCTTAAGGAGACGAGCCTTTTCACACTGGCAAATCAGCTCGGAATCAGCCCGGCTGAGGCTTTTGTAGAGCGTTTTATTGAGGAAGACAGGGAGGTGCGGAGCCATGGCTGCTAAGACAGTGTTGAATTATCTGCCGCGGGAAAGTGTGATCCACAAGATGACCGGTACGACCAAGCTGGCTTTTTTCCTGCTTTTTACGTTTGCAAGCATGATCACTTATAATACCTGGGTGCTGCTTGGGCTGTTTGCATTGAGCCTGGCGGTATTTAAGCTGAGTAAGATTAAGTTCCGCGAAGTACGGTTTATGATGATCTTCATGCTGGTATTTTTGTTGTTGAATAACTTATTCATTTTCCTGTTTGACCCGAATCAGGGAACAACCTTATATGGTACCAGACATGTACTCTGCCATCTGTTCTGGCGGTACGATGTGACGGCGGAGCAGATGTTTTACATGTTTAATATTTCCCTGAAATATTTCGTGGCACTGCCGGTTGCGATCCTGTTCATCTCTGCGACGAACCCGAGTGAGTTCGCGGCGAGCTTAAATAGCATCGGAATCTCCTATAAAGTAGGATATTCCGTGGCGATTGCACTCCGCTACATCCCGGATATCCAGCGTGATTACCACAGCATCAGCCAGGCACAGCAGGCAAGGGGCGTTGAGCTTGGCAGGAATGAGCGTTTTTTCGCAAGACTGAAAAACTCTGTGAATATCCTTCTGCCGCTGATTATGACGAGTCTGAACCGGATCGACACGATTTCCAATGCGATGGAACTGCGCGGATTCGGAAAGGATAAGAAGAGAACCTGGTATATGAAGCGGCCTTTTGAGAGAAGGGACTTTATCGCGATCGGAGTTGGCGTAGTATTGCTTGTGGTTAGCCTGACAGTGACGATCCGGTGGGGAAGATTTTATAATCCGTTTGTGTAAAAATATAAGAAAGAAATTGAGTGATGACCGTGTGGGGGTTCCTACATGGTCATTTTTCAAACGCAGAATATAAAATTGAAAAAATAGAGATAATATGTTAAAATTAGTTCAGAATAATTTTATTCAAATCAATTTTAATAAAAATGATTTGAACTAAAATAGGAGGCGGGAAATGTTTATTGGAAGAGAACGCGAATTATCTTATTTAAATGAATTTTATGAGAAGCCCGGAATTGGAATGACCATTATATATGGACGCAGGCGTGTTGGGAAGTCTACGCTTATTGCGGAATTTGTGAAGGATAAAAAAACTATTTTCTACACAGCGACCGGGGTAGGAAAAGAGCGGAATCTGGAGCTGTTTTCCAGACAGGTAACAGAACTTTTTTTCCCGGGGATAGAGAATATTACCTTTAAATCAACGGAGGCGGTTTTTGATTTTATTAAACAGAATATAGCGGGAGAAAAAATAGTTCTGGTTATTGATGAACTGCCTTATTGGGCCGAGAAAGATGAAGCTTTTCTTTCGGTGCTGCAAAAGTATATAGATACCGTATGGAATCATACGAATTTGAAAATTATTTTGTGCGGTTCAGCGCTAAGCTTTATGGAAAACAAGGTCCTTAGCGAGAAAAGTCCATTGTTTGGAAGGCGCGATTCCCAGATAAAACTGGATGCTTTTGATTATCTGGATGCTGCCAGATTTGTTCCGGATTACAGTAATGAAGAGAAGGCAATTTGTTATGGAATTACAGGAGGTGTGGCAAAGTATTTGTCTATGTTGGATCCGGCAAAAAGTGTGGATGAAAATATTGTCAGGCTGTTTTTCCGAACGGACGGATATTTGTATGATGAGACACGAAATCTTCTGATACAGGAATTTTCTGATATTTCACAGGTGAATAATATCATTGAACAGATTGCATCCGGAGCAAATACGGTAAATATGATTGCAAATAAAATCGGTGAGAAGGAAGCTACGGTTCTTTATTCGTTAGAAAAATTGATAAATGTCGGTCTGGTGGAAAAAAAGAGGTGTATTACAGAAGAAAAGAATAAGAAAAAAACACAATATATTCTGAAGGATCATATGTTTAAGTTCTGGTACGAATTTATTCCA
>CAKRFH010000147.1:0-3769 GCA_934320555.1 uncultured Roseburia sp. | reverse complement strand
GGCTGTTCTGCATTATCAATAACAAGGAACTGATATGATTCATTTTCTTTTGCGATATTCACACATTCTGGAGATAATGCGTATTCTATCCACAATTTTGCTGCGTTCTCGTGTTTACATCCCTTGAAAATAGCGGTTGCTCCGATCTCATAGCTTGTTCCTGAAGAAGGAATGATCAGCTCGATATTGTCATATCCGGATAAAATCTGAGTAATTCCATCATGAAGGAAACCAACTGCGATGACACATTCGCCAGGTCCTACCATCTTAGATGGGCCGGATCCACTCTTTGTATACTGATATACGTTCTTGTCGAGTGCTTTGAAGTATTCCATTGCCTCATCATGTCCCTTCATCTGTACCATAGTATTGATGACGAGTTTTGCAGTTCCTGCTGTAGATGGATTGGAGATTCCGACCAGGCCTTTGTATTCCGGTTTGATCAGATCATCCCAGTCCTGAGGTGCATCCAGTCCAAGACGATCCAGTTCTTCTGTATTTACCATGAATCCGAGGATTCCTTTGTAAATTCCATACCAGTTGCCATCTGCATCCTTGTAAGTATCAGAGATCAGATGAGATGCGTTCATTGCATCGTACGGCTCAAGCAATCCTGCCGCAACCGCCTCATTATAAGGATCTGTTGTTCCTCCAAACCATACATCTGCGGATGGGCTTCCAGCCTCTTCTTCAATCTTCGTATAAACTTCACCGGTGGAAAGTCTCTGATAATCTACCTGGATACCATAAAGCTCTTCAAACTTCTGGCAGGCTGCTGAAAGATAAGCTTCTTCGCAGGATCCATATACTGTCAGGGTTCCTTCTGCCTGCGCTGCAGCAATCAGTGCATCCAGCTCGGAGCCTTCTGTGCTCTCATCCGTCTCTGTCTGCTGTGCACTCTCTGTAGGAGCAGCTGCCGGCGTGTCATCTGTTTTTTTCTGACTGTCAGAAGATCCTCCGCACGCTGCCATGGACAGTGTCATTGCTGCTGCCATAATTGCAGCCAACGTTTTCTTACTCCACAAACTCTTCATACAAAATACCTCCTTATTGTGTAATTCGTACAGTTTTCATGTTGTTCATGTTTATATTGTAAGCATAATCAACAATTAAGTATACTGGACAAAACAAATAACCTCATTAAATTTCTGACATTTTGTATCTTTTCCATTTATTTTCTGTGTACTTTTTCAGATATTTCCTCGTTATCTCAAGTTTCTTCCCGATATCTGTCCTGGTATTCCGATGGGGATACACCGACCGACTTCTTGAAAATTACGCTAAAATAAGTAATGTCCCGGTAACCGACTTTTTCTGCCACTTCGTATACTTTGTACTGATGTCCTTTCAGCAGCTTCTTCGCTGCACGTACACGACACTGTGTCAGATAAGATAAAAACGTAAAATCTGTCTCTTTCCGAAACAGATGACTCAAATGTCCTTCACTGATTCCAAGATTTGCAGCCGCCGTCTTTACGGATATTTCCGAATTTGCATAATTATCTTCGATGTAGGCGATTGCATCCATGATATATTTGCTTTTATCACCTTTTTTCAATGATAGCTCTGCTTCTTTTTCCGGCTCTGCTTTTTTCTTCTTTTTTGCAAGGATTTTCGAAACTGCTTCCTCTAATGCTCCATCCTCAAATGGCTTTAACAGATAATCTGCCGCGCCGAGCTTCACTGCCTGCTGTGCATACCGGAATTCATCATAAGCCGTCAAAAAAATAACAACCGCATCAGAGCCTTCTTCCCGAAGCCGTTTTAACATCTCAATCCCGTCCATTTTAGGCATGCAGACATCCGTGACAATCACATCAGGATGGTATTTTCTGGCTGCCAGGATTCCCTCTTCTCCGTCTGCTGCTTCCCCTGCTACCATGCAGTTGATGCCTGACCAGTCTGTTCCGTGTACGATCCCTTTCCGTACCAGTTTTTCGTCTTCCACAACAACAACTTTATACATTTTCTTCCCCTCTTATGACAGGCAGCGTGATAAAAACGGTTGTTCCACTGCCCTGTTCTGATTCCGCAGTAAGTCCATACGCTTCTCCGTAATTTAACCGTATGATCTCATTGACATTATAAAATCCAATACTGTGTTTTCCCCTGTTTTTCGGTGGCTTTTTACTGTTTAAACGTGCAAGCTGTTCTGCTGTCATTCCTGCTCCGTTATCTCTTACCGCAATACAAAGCCTCTCATTCTCACACTTTGCTTCCACGATCACAACACCGTGATCCTTCTCTGCAAATCCATGAATAATGGAGTTCTCGATCAGGGGCTGTAAGATCAGCTTCGGCACGATGCAGTCGTTTAACTCTTCCGGTGCTTCCACCAGATATTCGAATTTATCTTCGAACCGGATTCTCTGGATCTGCACATAAGCTTCTGCAAATTCAAGTTCCTGTTCCAATCGGATCTTAGATGTTGCAGAAATGCTCATACGCAGGATCTTTGCCAGTCCTGCGGAAAGCGTTGCAATCTCCGGTATCTCATTCGCCTTGCCAAGCCACTTCAGCGTATCCAGTGTATTATACAGAAAATGTGGATTTAACTGGGCCTGCATCATCTTGATATGCGTCTCATTCAGTTCCCTTTCCCGCATCAACAGACACTGCATGTTTTCTTCCAGATGCTCTGTCATCATGTTAAAGCTTTCCGATAACTGTCCCAGTTCATCCTGACTTTCTACCTTGATCCGTACCTCAAAATTACCGTTCTGAATTTCTGCGATTGCTTTTTGCATCTTTTTTACAGGCTGGTAAATGCGACTGCTTAACGAACCGGAAAGTCCGATGCAGATGATAATTCCGAGAATTCCGGACATCACTGCGATCGTAACGACACTGTTTTTGATGTTATTTAAGATTGCGATCGGCTGCTCATAAAACAGATACAGACTACATTTCGATGCATACTGAATATAGTAAAAATAGTTTCCGTCATCCGACACATACGATTTTGTTTTCTCCTGAATTCTTCCACTTTCGTCCGTAAATTTTTTCCGCATTCCGCGCAATTCGCTCTCATCATATGTTTGTTGGGAACAATATACGATCTCCTGGAAATTATCCATTGCATAGATGGTTCCCTGATTTTCATCCACAATGCCCCGCAGCATATGATCTACATTGTCATTATTGATCACGGCTGTGACAAAGCCAATGACTTCTCCGTCTTTGTCACTGACCGACCTTGCCACCCTTAAATATTCAAGTCTACTTGCACCCTTGTAAATCCTCGCATTTCTTACAATGCACGTTCCCGGTGTCCGGGAGGCTTCATACAAAACGCCCCAGTCTAACGGCAGCTCCTTTTTTATGTAGGAATTTTCCGATACCGAAACAAAGCGTTCCCCATCTGCATCGTAAATTGTAAAATATGCATAGCTTCCATACTCCGATGTTGCCTGATAAAGCTGTCTGTAAACCGCCGGTTCATCCTTCTTCCCGGTCTGCAGCACTTCCACAACATCTTCTGATTCCGCCAGCAGATCCAGCGCATCATAAATATGCAAAAAAGCCGAATCCAAAGATCCGGCTGTTGCATTCAGAATCATATTTGCCTCCTGATTCAGTTTCTTCTGGTACGTAATATTGAAGATCTGAAGCATCACCAGATAACCAATCAGCATTGGAATTCCTGCTGCAAACAGCATTCCGGCAAAAATCTTTCTTCGAAAAGACAATTTCTCCCATTTTTTCATATTTTCAGCCCCCGATGTGATACTTTATTGTATCGCCAACCGTTTTTTTCTGTCAATATGAT
>CAKRFH010000146.1:0-3840 GCA_934320555.1 uncultured Roseburia sp. | reverse complement strand
CTTCCGCTCACTTTTTCGGCTGATACCGCATATCCGACACATTATAAACCGTAATAAACGCCCTCGGATCAGCCTCATTGATGAACTTCATCAGTTTCTGATATTCGCTTTTATCTACAATTGTAATGATCTCGTTATGTTTTTCCATATTATATGCACCAATTGCCTCATACACTGTCGCCCCGCTGTGCAGGTCGTGAATGATGAACTTCCGCAGTTCCTCCTCTTTTTCTGTCAGAATGCAGACACGGCGCTTGATATTGTTATCAAAAATGAAATGATCCAGAATGATGCCGTTGAAATAAGTTCCAAGAATACTTAAGACCACTGTTTTCTTATCATATACCAGTGCTGCGGAGAGTGCGACACACATGCCAGAGAGGGACATCGCTTTTCCAAGTTCCATATGAAGATATTTGTTCATTATTTTTGCCACAATATCAAGGCCACCGGAAGATGCGTTCCTGTTAAAAAGAATGCTTAACCCCACGCTGACAACCAGAATATAGCAGAGTACATCCAGCTCCTGGCTGTCTGTCATTGATCCGAAATTCGGAAAGACTCGTTCAAACAGTCCCAGAAATACCGGCAGCATCACGCTGGTATAAACAGTCTTGGCACCGAATTCCCGCCCACAGGTCACAAATCCGATCAATAGAAGAACTACATTCAGAACCATCGTGATTGCCGACAACGGAAGCGGTATGAAGTTGGACAATACGATTCCAAGACCGGAAATACTGCTGACTGACGTATGGCTTGGAACCAGGAAAAAATAAACAGCCGCCGCAATAATGGCTACTGCCACGGTCAAAATGATGGTTTCCTTTAAAATTGCTTTACAAGTGTATTTCTTGTTCATCGTTTTTGTCTCCTCTTTCTACTTCTGCCTCTCAAACCCATGCACCCATTTTCCCCGCAGAAACAGATACAGGAAAATCACCGAGCTGATGCACCATGTCAGTGGATACGCCCAGAATATCACCCGGATATCCGGGATAAAATGAACGGTGACGGTGATGTAGCTGACACGGAACACGCACCAGACGCAGAGCATGACAAGCATCGGAACCGACGCGTGTCCGGAACCGCGGAGCACGGCTGCCACACAGTGGGAAAATGCCAGCACAAAATAAAACAGCGATATCGTCCTCGCCTGCATGACACCGAAACGTACCACCTCCGGGTCGCTGTTAAATGCTGCAATGAAGGTCGGAGCTGCCGCATAGATCACGAAGCCGATCAGTTCTGCAATCACCACCGAACAGATCACTCCAAACCACGCACCTTTTTTCGCGCGGTCATATTGCTTTGCTCCGAGGTTCTGGCTTACAAAGGTAGTCAATGCCATTGTAAAGCAGGTGACCGGAAGGAATGCAAAGCCCTCCACCTTCGAGTAAGATCCGCAGCCTGCCATTGCCATTTTTCCAAACGCATTGATATTGCTCTGTACGAAGACATTGGCGATCGCAATGACGGAATTCTGGAAGCCGGACGGGACACCGTTCTGGATGATCTGTCCGAGCAGCTGTCTGTCCATCCTGATTTTTGATAGCTGAAGCCGGTACTCCTCCTCCGTCCGCATCAGCTGAATCATACATAAAATCGCACTCACAAACTGGGAAATAGCCGTTGCCAAAGCCGCAGCTCCTACTCCCATGCCAAGCACCGCGATGAAGAACAGATCCAGCACCACGTTGATGCATGACGAGACGATCAGGTAAATAAGCGGATGCCTGCTGTCCCCGACAGACTGTAAGATTCCGACAAAAATATTGTACATGACAAAGCCAAGGGAACCTGCAAAATAGGTACGGAAATAGGCTGTCGACTGCGGCAGTACATCCGCCGGGGTTCCCATCAGAACAAGAATCTTCGGCGCCAGAAACATGCCAAGTACCGTCAGCGCAAGTCCCGCTGCTATTCCGAATGCCACCGTCGTGTGAATCGCCTTCTGCAGGCTGTCCTTATTTTTCGCCCCGTAATACCTTGCGATCACGACACCGGCACCCATCGCAATTCCATTGACAAACCCTACCATCAGAAAAATCAGGTTTCCGGACGAGCTGACCGCCGCCAGCGCATCGCTCCCCAGAAAATTCCCCACGATCAGCGAATCCGCTGTGTTATATAACTGCTGAAACAGATTTCCCAGAAAAAGTGGGATCGCAAAAAGAATGATCTTCTTCGAAATACTTCCCTCCGTCATCCTTGTTTTACTCTCTGTATTGACACTCATCTAAAAATCCCCCATCTTAGTTTCTCTCAAAAAATCCTGCACAGACCACCTTCCTGACCGGTTTTGGGTCACTACACGTTCTCTGCGCAACATTTTTATTATAGCATACTCTTTTCCCAGAAAAAAGACAGGAATCCACATGGTATCCTTTCTTTTTCAGCATCGTTGCGAGGATTGTCGGAATCGCAATGGAGAGATTTCTATCGAAAGCCCTGTGGAAACTGACTGTTGATTTCGTTCTGAAAATATGAAATAATGACTTCATTATGAGTGAACATTATAAATTTTTCCAAAATACAAAATGTGAATATTTTCCATGCCACAAAGGAGTTCCGGAAGAGGACTTTAACTGCCTGTTCTGTTACTGCCCGCTCTATACGCTCGGGAAATCCTGCGGCGGGAACTGTGAATTTCTAAAAAGCGGTGTCAAATCGTGCATGAACTGCAATTTCCCGCATCAGCGCAAGAATTACGAAAAGATCATCAGCCGTTTCCAGGATATCGTAGCCGTCATGGCGGCTTCCCACAAAGAGGAGTCCTCCGATGAAGCGTAAACTTATCCCCGAATTGTCTGCCGGTGACTGGAAGGAATTTTGCAGCCGGTTTCATTTTCCATCCGATGCACTGCCGACGATCCGGGCGATTTATACGGCATTGCTTCCGCTCGTGGATGCGAATGCTTTTTATTCTCTCGATGAGGACCTTGCGGAAGTGGACTTCTCCCACTATGCCTACGGATTTGTAACGCTTGGAACCGGTGTGGATGAACTGTCAGAACTGTATCTGAACCACGAGCAGATTGAAGAAGCTTATATTGTAGACTGCCTGAGCCTCATGCTCTTATCCAATGCGTATGAGGCGTTTTCGCATGCCATAGAAGAACAGAGCGGACTTCACCCGGTAGAATTGTCTTTTCTCGGAGATACCTACTCCCTCGATCTGCTGCCGCAGATCTATACCAGGCTTGCCCCGGAAGGAATCCGGCTCACCGACGGACAGATGCTTCTCCCTTTAAAAACCGCGGCGCTGATCCTGCATCTGGATACAAAAAAAGGCACAGATGTCCATTCCTTATGTAACACCTGTGCGTCCTGTAAGAATTTTTCCTGCCCTTCCCGGAAGAAATCCCTGCTTCAGGATCTCCCCCGCACTTATGGGGCTACGCAGATATTTCGCTTGAAATGATTTTTTGTTATGTATTACTTTTCTTGCTGCCTTATGATATCCGCTAATATCGACAGCAGCTTATCAACCTGGATTGGCTTTGCGATATGCCCATTCATTCCAACTGCAAAAGCATCTCTCTTATCTTCTTCAAATGCATTTGCTGTCATTGCGATGATCGGTATGCATGCCTTGTCCTGATCTGGCAGGCGTCTGATTGCCTGCGTCGCTTTATAACCGTTCATTTTCGGCATCTGGATATCCATGAGTATCATATCATATGTGCCTGCCGGCGTTTCCATTATTCTGTTCACACACTGGATACCATCCTCCACGCGCTCTATCTTAAGACCGGCGTGCTCAAGTATTGCCTCTGCAATCTCTGCATTCAGATCATTATCCTCCGCCAAAAGGATATTCCTGCCTTCAAGGATTTC
>CAKRFH010000145.1:0-3965 GCA_934320555.1 uncultured Roseburia sp. | reverse complement strand
CACAGGTTAAGATCGAAAAAATTAATGCGTAATCGATAGGAAGATTGTTATGACAAAGATAACGATTTTCAGAAACCAGAAACAGGCATTTTTAGGATTTGACTGTCTGGGACATGCAGGATATGCAGAGGAAGGCGAGGATATCGTCTGTGCAGGAATCTCCGCACTGGTGATTAACACGATCAATTCCCTTGGTATGTATACGAAGGAGAAGTTCTCTACAGATTCTGATGAAGAGACCGGAATGATTTCATTACGGTTCGACAGACCGGCAGATCACGATGCAGACTTACTGATGAAGTCACTGGTTCTTGGCTTACAGGGAATACAAAATACTTATGGAAATGATTATATCATTCTAACATTCAAGGAGGTGTAAGACATGATGAATATGAACCTTCAGTTTTTTGCTCATAAAAAGGGAGTTGGTTCCACAAAGAACGGACGTGACTCTGAATCCAAGAGATTAGGAGCAAAAAGAGCAGACGGACAGTTCGTTAAGGCTGGTAACATTCTTTACAGACAGCGCGGAACAAAGATTCATCCAGGTGTTAATGTAGGAATCGGTGGAGATGACACATTATTCGCTTTAACAGATGGAATCTTAAGATTCGAGAGAAAAGGAAGAGATAAGAAACAGGCTTCCGTTTATCCAGTAGCTGAATAATAAGATGACGATGGACCCGACTATTTGCAAGGATAGCCGGGTTCTATTAGTTCATGGACCTATCCAGGTTATTGAAGGAGAAAATTATGTTTGCAGACAGAGCAACCATTATTATAAAATCAGGAAAGGGCGGAAATGGCCATGTCAGCTTCCGCCGTGAGAAATATGTGCCGAACGGGGGACCGGACGGCGGTGACGGAGGAAGAGGCGGAGACATCATCTTCGTGGTAGACGAAGGGCTGAACACGCTTGCGGATTTCCGGCACAGAAGAAAGTTTGCCGCAGAAAACGGTGAGGAAGGCGGCAAGAAGAAGTGCCATGGCAAGGACGGGGAAGACCTGATCTTGAAGGTTCCTGCAGGAACAGTCATCAAAGACGCAGAGTCAGATAAGGTGATCGCAGATATGTCCGGTGACAACACCCGCCAGATCATTTTAAAAGGCGGACGTGGCGGTCAGGGCAACTGTCATTATGCAACCGCGACCATGCAGGCACCGAAGTATGCACAGCCGGGTGGTGACGGCATTGAGATAGAGGTTAAGCTAGAACTGAAAGTGATCGCAGATGTCGGATTGGTCGGATTCCCGAATGTCGGAAAATCGACTCTTTTATCCCGCGTGACGAATGCGCAGCCAAAGATCGCAAACTATCATTTCACAACGTTACAGCCGAACCTTGGTGTGGTGGATTTAGATGGCGCGAAGGGCTTTGTCATCGCGGATATCCCGGGACTGATTGAGGGAGCATCCGAAGGAATCGGTCTTGGGCTTGAGTTCTTACGTCATATCGAGAGAACCAAAGTCATGATCCATGTGGTGGATGCAGCCGGAACGGAAGGGCGTGACCCGATCGCGGATATCCGTGCGATTGACAGGGAATTAGAGGCCTATGATCCGGAGCTTTTGAAGAAACCTCAGGTGATCGCTGCCAACAAGATCGATGCAATTTACGGCGATGAGAACGAGGTGATCACCGCATTAAAGAACGAATTTGAGAAAGACGGAATCAAAGTATTTCCAATCTCTGCGGTCAGCGGACAGGGGCTGAAAGAACTTTTATATCATGTGAGCAGTCTGCTTGAGACATGCAGCAGGGAGCCTGTGATCTATGAGCAGGAGTTCGACCCGGCACTGAAGTTCTTTAAGAACGAGCCATACACTGTCACAAGGGCAGACGATGCTGCATTTGTTGTGGAAGGACCGAAGATCGAGAAGATGCTCGGATACACGAACATCGATACAGAGAAGGGATTCCTGTTCTTCCAGCGTTTCTTAAAGGAGCAGGGCATTCTTGCAGATTTAGAGGAGCGTGGCATCGAGGATGGCGATACCGTAAGAATGTACGGACATGAATTTGATTATTATAAATCCTAACAGAATTACTATAGAAAGGAAGCGGAAACTATGAATTTGACAAGCAAACAGCGCGCTTATTTAGGCAGCCAGGCGAGCACGATGAACCCAATTTTCCAGATTGGAAAAGCAAGCCTCACACCGGAAATCATCACTGCATTAGATGAAGCACTCGAGAAAAGAGAACTGATCAAGATCTCCGTCTTAAAGAACTGTATTGATGATCCGAGAGAGATTGCGGATGTGATTTCAGAGCGTACCCACTCAGTTGTCGTAAAAGTGAT
Organism: uncultured Roseburia sp.; assembly: GCA_934320555.1. Classification (GTDB taxonomy): domain Bacteria; phylum Bacillota; class Clostridia; order Lachnospirales; family Lachnospiraceae; genus Roseburia. The sequence goes on along the minus strand of CAKRFH010000145.1, from coordinate 1,662 downwards.
CGGAAAGAAGATTATCCTGTTCCGTCAGGCAAAGAAGAATACGAAATACGAACTGCCGGAAAAATAGAGGTTTAAGTCATGAATAATTTGGCGGGGAAAAAAATAGGAATTTTAGGCGGATCCTTTGACCCGATCCACAAAGGGCATCTGTCCATCGGGGAGGCTGCATACCGGGATTTTGCCCTGGACGAAGTGTGGTTTATCCCGGCAGGGCATTCTCCGAATAAGGATGAAAATCAGATGACGCCTTCTGAGTACCGCGCCCGGATGACCGAGCTTGCGATCGCGCCTTACCCTTATTTTAAAATGTCGAGAATCGAGATCGATGCAGCGGAGACAAGCTACACATATCGGACGCTCACAAAGCTGAAAGAGCAGTATCCGGACACCACGTTCTATTTTATTATGGGGGCGGATTCCCTGGACTATTTTGAGGAATGGATGCATCCGGAGATTATCAGCAAGAAGGCAGTGCTTCTGGTTGCAGTCCGGTCACAGTGGGACAGAACGGATATTATGCGCAAGATCGCACTGATTGAACGTATGTTCGGTGCCGAAGTTTATCCCTTATCCTGTGAACGGTTTGATGCAGCGTCAAGGGAGATCCGGCAGGCTTTAGAGCAGGGAGCAGAGACAGGCTTAGAGCTTCCCGCGGCAGTGATGGATTTTATCAGGGAAAAACATTTATACAGGAAATAATCCGCCGGAGGAACAGCGATGGAACTGACAGAAATAAGAAAGAAATTAAAAAAAGCACAGGATAAAGACCGTTACGAACATACAAAAGGTGTCATGTACACTGCAGGCTGCCTTGCCATGGCATATGGTTACGATATGCAAAAGGCGATGTTGGCAGGTCTTTTGCATGATTGTGCAAAATGTATCCCGAACCCGGAAAAGTTAAGGCTGTGTGAGGAGAACGACATTTTAGTCACTGCAATTGAGCGTGAGAACCCGTTCCTTCTGCATGCGAAGCTTGGCGCATTACTCGCCGGAATCGAGTACGGGGTAACAGATCCGGAGATCTTACATGCTATCAAGGTGCATACGACAGGGGAACCGGATATGAATATCTTAGACAAGATCATTTACATTGCCGATTATATCGAACCAAACCGCGATAAAGCGGCAAATCTGTCTCACGTGAGGGAATTAGCCTTCCGTGATTTAAATGTCTGTATGGCTGAAATATTGCACGACACGCTGGTCTATTTGAAACAGCGCGGTGGCAGTATCGATCCAACCACCCAGATGACCTATGAATTCTACAGACAGTACAAGGAAAACTGAGAGGAGTAAACCTATGACCGCAAAGGAATTAGCAAAAATTGCAGTAAATGCATTAGAAGACCGCAAGGCAGAAGATGTGACTGTTATTGATATCAGTGAAATCTCCCCGATTGCAGACTATTTTATTATTGCAAACGGAACGAACCAGAATCAGCTTCAGGCGATGCGTGATGCCGCAGACGAGGCACTTTACAAGGCAGGTGTGAAGGTCCAGCAGGTAGAGGGAAACCAGAACTCCACCTGGATCCTGATGGATTACGGTGATATCATTATCCATATCTTCTCCAAAGAAGACCGTCTTTTCTATGATCTTGAGAGAACATGGAGAGATGGAAAGATTGTGGATGTAGCAGAATTATAAGAGAAAAGCAG
>CAKRFH010000144.1:0-4043 GCA_934320555.1 uncultured Roseburia sp. | reverse complement strand
AAAATGGCAGATTATAAAGAAATGATCGGAAAATTTGTATTAAAATATCTGGTAGTCCCGAAAGCTCCAAAGGTGGAGAAGGATAAGATCCGGATCGCCTGCATCGGTGACAGCATCACTTACGGCGCCGGAGTTGTCGGGAAAAATTATAAGCACAGCACCTGGGAATACTTTTTACAGCAGAAATTAGGCGATGATTATCAGGTGTTGAACTACGGAATCAGTGGACGCACCTTGCAGAATGAGGGCGATTATCCATACCGCAAAGAAAAATTCTACCGGATCACGCACAGAATCCAGGCAGAGATCTACATCATCATGCTCGGAACGAACGATGCAAAGCCTTACAACTGGGATTTTAAACGTTACAGAGATCAGTTCCGCCGCTTTGTGGCAGGCTATAAGAAGCATTCAAATCAGCCGAAAATATACATTATGGCTCCGTCAAAGTGCTTTGTGGACGAGTCCATCGGAAAGGTTGGCTATGACATCTTAAACGAGAACATTGAACGGAAGATCCATCCGTTCATCTTGGACTATGCGAGACAGACCGGAACCGAGTGCATTGACCTCTATGAGCTTTCCGAGAACCATCCGGAGTGGTTTGACGACGGAGTACATCCGAATGCGAAGGGGAATGAGGCGTTCGCGCAGTGTATTTTTGAACACATTGACTGGGAGCGATAAAATGCGGCCAGAGTGTCATGCCTGCCGTTCAAAACGTAGCGTAGACCGGGGATGGGAAGGCACCCAATTCACCAGAATTTGCCAAAAACAATTCGCAAAGAATCGAGGAAAATGTTTCATGCAACAGAAAAAATACAGTTTACTATACCCGGACACGTCCACATCCACCCATACCTTAAGTGCCGTAACCATGCACGACCTCGGAATGGATCAGATCTGCAAAAAACTGTCGGCGAAAGAGGCAGAGCAGAACTACATCCAGAACGTGATGGCGAAAATCTATGCAGATCCAGCCGTGACGCAGTACCGCTGTGATATCTTTGAAGATATCCTCAACCAGAAAAAAATGCGTGATGATCTCATGGAGATCCTCGGACGGATCAGCTTCCTGAGAGATTACGGTACCTTCAATCGGGAGTACGACGAGAGTGCCAGTATCTGGGATCTTCTGCACAGACTCGATGAGATCAACGATTACATCCAGTGCGTGGATGCACTTCATGCCTGCCTGTCAGATTCAGAAATTCATTCTGCAGGTTTTCTGGGACTCAAGGCGTATGTGGAGGAAATCTATGCAGATAATGGTTTCGCCGAGCTGAAAAAAGATATCTCAGAACTGAAGCTCGATACGTCACAGTTAAAAAGTATCACGGTCGGCATCAATCTGAATGACCGCTTCGAGGCGGACGGGATCGGGTTAGTGTCCGTCAATAGCAAATACTTCACAAAGTCCGGTATCCTCGGTAACTTCTATGACCATATCGCGACAAAAGACAGGATCAGCGAGGATACGGCATGGAAAAAAGATTTCAAATTTCAGCCGTTTGATGTGGATGCAGAAGGGACACTTAATGCCCCGATGCAGAAAGCGATGGGGGCTGGTATGCTGATGTCCGGTGTCAGGGTCGGAATCGTGAAGCTCCCGGAAGGAGATCAGGCGAAAGATGTGACGCGCTATACGGACAGAATCGTGAACCATATGATTTCCCATATGGTAAAAAGAGCGAGGGAGGTTCTGAACAGGTACGTTTCCATTACGATTACGGATATGACAGACCTGATCCCGGAGCTGATCTACTATATCAGATGGGCAGAGTATATCCAAAAATTGCAGGAAAAAGGTTTTGCATTTGCCAAACCTTCCATATATAAAACGGAAGAAGGGACATCCGATCCATATGCAATGCAGGCGAAAGGCATTTACAATTTGAAACTGGCTGTTTTTGAGACAGAGGAATCCGGAAACATTGTGCCAAACGATCTGGATTTTGACCGGGAACGTCGAGTATATATCCTGACCGGTGCGAACCGTGGTGGAAAGACGACGATCACGCAGGCGATCGGACAGCTGTTTGTGCTGGCGCAGGGAGGTATCTATATTCCAGGAAAATCATTTGTATTTTTACCGGTTACGGGAATCTATACCCATTTTCCGGCAGATGAGGACAAAACGCTGGATTTAGGACGGCTCGGAGAAGAGTGCAAGAGGTTTAAGGCAATCTATGAGGAGGCGGATGACAGAAGCCTGCTTTTGTTAAATGAATCCTTCTCCACCACTTCGTTCGAGGAAGGGTATTATATCGCAAAGGACAGTGTCCGGGCAATTTTACACAAAGGAATCCGGACGATTTATAATACACATATGCACAAGCTGGCCTTCGATGTCGAGGAAATGAATGAAGAGCAGATGCGCGAGGAACATCCGGATGGAAAAGCATTTTCTCTGATCGTACACACAAAAGGGACAGAGCGTTCCTATCAGGTGGAGGTTGCACCGCCGGAGGGAAAATCCTATGCAAGCGAGATTGCGCAGAAGTACGGGGTTACCTATGAGATGCTGGTGAAATAAAAGTACGGGGTTGTGTGGCTAGTCTTCACGCCTTGGATGTAGGTTATCGCTTTGCAGGGCGGCATCTGGAAGTTATCGTGCCAAGGCGGGGAGGATTGGCTTGCGTTACAAATAGATAAATCGGAATCTGTCTATGAATAGCACGGTTAGACTTGTACTTGGGATAGCAATACATTGTCTAGTAATATATCAAACGTATGTATTATGGATTAAACGCCAAAATGCAATAGACATAAGTTAACCATTTATTTCATCTTTGTTATGGGAAATGGTTCTGTAAATTCCAGATTAACGGATGTAATGTAGCAGATTTTCACAACTTGGATATTGCATGCTGCACATCCTTGAATGAATAAAAAATAGAACTGATTTGTTTTCAGGATTTTAGTACCGCTGCCAGCGACAACAAGCGGAAGCTCTCCTGAAAACAAACAGTTCTATTTTTTTTATTTCGTTGTCAATATGTTTTCTATTCTAACGCCCCTTTTACTTTTTTGCGGGAAATACACCGCTCCTCCCGATTGGCAAGTGCCTTCACCCTGCCTTCTAACAGAAGTTCTCTTCCTTTTTCATTTCTTGTATACACACAGTCATAGTTTCCAATATACGGATGCATGCATTTTTCAAAACGTTCCGCATCCTCCTTCTTTTTCGAAAAACAATTCGGAATGGCATAGAAACCGTTCAGCCCTTTGTGTCCTTTTCTTTTCACAAGTATGTAGCGCTGGTTGTCGATCACATCAAAAAATTCATTGACGCACTGTGCGAACAACGCTTTATCTCTTCCGCTTCCACCGGACAGATAAATAATATGGTTATCTGGTCCATGCGATTCTGCCACTACTTTGCAGTGCGTTTCTTCCAGAAGCTGCTGCTCCTCTAATGCTTTGCGGATTCCATTTCCAAATGCCTTTAATCTTTTTAGCGGACTGCCCAGCATGAAAATTTTCGGGAAACGTATCATAATTCCAGTCAGTCCGGCAGCAATGAAGAAATAGCAGATTCCGGCTAAATGTCCATTTCGGGACGCTGCCGCCACGACACCTGCCCCAATCGCCCCGATCAGGAGTATAATTCCTGACAGGATCATTGTAAGAATCGCATCCCAGAAAACAACACTCGTCACAAATTTGTCTTTCACCTCTGTCTCATCCACAATATCCATTTTGTCATAGACTGCCAGTGCACTGTTCCAACGGTCTTTTAACGTATCGCGCTGTCCCGACATTTTCAGCATTTGCCTGTTTATCCTGTCAATATTCGTTTTATTAAATGGAGTTTTAATAACTGACAACCGTTTCATTCCATTTTCAATCGTATTTTCTGTGTAATGCAGACCCAGAAAATGTTCCATCCTTCGTTCCAGCATACTGTAATCTTCGCTGATCTGATTGTCATCTGCCTTCAGTACTTCATTCCATGGTCTTAAGCAGACTAAATGCCAGATGTTACTTGTTTTTTCCGGCTGTTCTTTCATCACACGGATGGCACGCCCTCTCATCTGGTT
>CAKRFH010000143.1:0-4053 GCA_934320555.1 uncultured Roseburia sp. | reverse complement strand
GTGGAGATGCTGGATCTGGGGGCGAATGATTATATCACCAAGCCCTTTGGTACGGAGGAATTGTTGGCTCGTATCCGCGCCGTTCTCCGCAGCCATCGACACAGCACAGAGAATGATAGTACCCCCGGCGGGAAATTCCGCCTTCAGGACTTGCTGATCGATTACGATACACGACAGGTTTTTGTAGGGAAAGACGAGATTGACCTGACCCAGACCGAATACAACATCATGGCGTTTCTCTCCATTCACGCCGGAAAGGTGCTGACATATGCTGCGATCATCCGTGCCGTCTGGGGGTATTCTGACTATGGCAGCGTCAAGAAACTGCAAGTCAACATGAAGAATATCCGCAAGAAAATGGGCGTGACACCCGGTGAAAAGCGCTACATCATCAACGAGCTTGGCGTCGGATACCGTATGCTGGCGGATGATGAAATTGTTACTGATTCCATTCTTTGACGATTTCTCCGGCGCGATTATATATGTAGTCCTCTCTGATCGATATGCCTGCATTCCATCATTCCGGCTGATTACAAAAGCAGAAGGGAGAAACTTCTTTACGAAATTTCTCCCTTCTATTTATCCTTTATTTTCTTCCTAAACACGATATCTGCACATCCGCAGATCACAAGATAGACCATATTATTGTTTATTTTCTATCTTTTTATTCTGATTTGAGCAGCGCCTGATACACATCACGCTTGCTGATCCCACGGTCTTTCGCTACAAGCTTCATCGCCTCTTTGTGGTCCACGCCCTGGCTCTCGTACACCTGCATGTGCTCCTCTAAAGTCATGGATTCCCAGCTCTTCTTCTCTTCTTCTGCAATCTTTTCAAAACTCTTTCCTTCGATCACAAGCACATATTCGCCGCGCGGTTCATTCTCCGCATAATAGCGGAGCGCATCGCCGAATGTTGTCCGCATTTTCTGCTCATAACGCTTCGTAAGCTCCTTGCAGACTGTCAGTCTTCTGTCACTTCCAAGCACTCCCTGTAATTCCTCCAAAGTTCTCACCAGACGATGTGGCGCCTCGTATATAATCATCGTCCGTGTCTCATTGGCAAGCTGACCAAGAATCTGTGCCCGCTCCTTCTTATCCCTTGGCAGAAACGCCTCAAACGCGAACCGCCTCGTAGCAAGCCCGGACATCGTAAGCGCCGTGATGCATGCTGCCGGTCCCGGAAGGGATGTCACTTCGATTCCCTCCTCATAGCAGATACGCACGAGATCTTCCCCCGGATCTGAGATTCCCGGTGTCCCGGCATCCGTGATGAGCGCGATATTCTTCCCTTCGCGCAGCTTATCCACGAGCGTGTACGCCTTATCAATCTTATTGAATTCGTGATAGCTTGTCATCGGTGTTTTGATCTCAAAATGATTCAGCAGCTTGATTGAATTTCTCGTATCCTCCGCCGCGATCAGATCTACCTCCTTTAAGGTGCGCAGCACTCTGTAGGTGATGTCCTCCAGATTGCCGATCGGGGTTGCACATAAGTATAATTTTCCTGCCATAATTGTTTCTCCTGCTCTTTACTCTCTATTTTCCTCTATCGCAATTTTTCTGTCTAATGAATCTGATATTCTATTCCTTCCATCCCCAGCATACATTCCCATATGTCTGATTTCTTATACACAGCATACCATATTTTTTTAGAACCGTTCAACTGTATTTCACGTACTTTCTGCAAACTGACTTATCACCCAGCAGCAGAATACTCTCATTCTGCTGGCGCAGATTCCATTTTTCAAAGAAAAATGAGCGGATCGCAAATGTTTTTGAAGGTTGCGAGAATGCAAAAACACATAGCAATCTTGTATCAAAGTGGACAAAATACCTTTTGACCCCTACATCATGTATATGATATAATTGATTAATCGAATATGTGTTAACGTTAACGCATTGTGAGATAACAAAATAAAGTATTATGTGAAAGGGGAATTTTTACATCATGAAACTTTATGTTGACTGCAACGCCGGAAGAAATGGCAACGGCTCAAAAGAAATGCCATTCAAAACCATCCGTGAAGCCGCAAAAGCTGCTGTCGCAGGGGACGAAGTTCTCGTCGCTCCGGGCGTTTACCGCGAATATGTCGATCCGGTCAACGCCGGAACTTGGGATGCCCGCATCACTTACACAAGCACCACTCCGCTTGGAGCCATCATCACCGGAGCAGAACCGGTTAAGACATGGGCTCCGTATGAAGGAAATGTATGGGTATGCAGAGTGAAAAACAGCATGTTCGGATCCTATAATCCATACACCACTTATGTCATGGGAGACTGGTATTTCGCTCCTGTCACCAAACACACCGGTGCTGTCTACTTAAACGACCGCGCACTCTACGAGGCAGATACGTTAGAGGACTGCTTACATCCTTCTGTCTATGAGAGTTCCTGGGAAAAAGAATTTTCTGTATACAAATGGTATACCACACAGGATACCGAGACGGATGAGACCGTGATCTACGCAAACTTCCAGGGTGCTAACCCGAATGAGGAAAATGTCGAGATCAACGTACGCCGTGAATGCTTCATGCCTTCCAAAGAAGGGGTCGGCTATATCACCGTAAGCGGCTTCAACATCAATAAAGCAGCTACTACATGGGCTCCACCTGCCGCTTTCCAGGACGGTATGATCGGACCTCACTGGAGCAAAGGCTGGATCATCGAGGACTGTGAGATCAGCAACAGTAAATGCGTTGGTATCTCCCTCGGAAAATACTGCGATCCGGACAACAACCATTATTTCACCTATAAGAAGGTAAAGAGCCCGACCCAGATGGAACGCGACGCTGTATGCAAAGGTCAGTACCATGGATGGCTGAAAGAAAAGGTCGGAAGCCACATCGTAAGACGCTGCCATATCCATCACTGCGAGCAGGCAGGTATCGTCGGCAGGCAGGGATGCGTTTTCAGTATTATTGAAGACAACGAAATCCACCATATTAATAATATGCAGGAGCTCGGCGGCGCAGAGATCGCCGGTATCAAGCTCCATGCTGCAATTGACGTTATTTTCCGCCGCAACCATATCCACCACAGCACGATGGGTATCTGGTGTGACTGGGAGGCACAGGGAACCCGTATTACGCAGAACCTTCTGCACGACAATATGGCACCGGACGGATGCCCTCTCCCGATGGGCGGCATGATGAGCCAGGATATTTTCATTGAAGTTGGACACGGTCCTACTCTAATCGACAATAACCTGTTACTCTCCAAAGCATCCCTCCGTCTTGCAACGCAGGGTGTTGCCGTGGTACACAACCTGATTCTTGGCTCCTTAACCGCAATCGGCGGTGGAACAGACTTCACCGTTGACGGATTGAACCAGCCACGTTTCACACCTTATCATATTCCACACCGCACAGAGGTTATGGGCTTCCAGACAATCCTGCACGGAGACAACCGTTTCTATAATAATATTTTTGTGCAGCATTATCCGGTCGATGTAACAGAGAAGACCAACGATATGGGTATGGATATGCTCGACAACTCCGAAGTTGGAACCTTTGTCTTTGACGAATATCCGACTTACGACGAATGGGTCGCTCATTTCGAACTGGACAAACCAGCTGACATGATCAAGCTGATGCCATATCACTTCCGTCATCTGCCGGTATGGATTGATGGAAATGTATATTTAAATGGTGCGAAGGGATTCAAAAAAGAACAGCACAGCTTAAGCGATGCTGCTTCGGAAGCTAAAACCGTCCTTATGGAAGAAAATGGAGCTTATACTGTCCAGACAAATGTTTACGATATTATCGCAGCCCTCGGCGGTCTGAACGATGACATGATCCACACCTCCACACTCGGCGAAGCTTTCGAGCCGGAAGAGTGCTTCGAGAATCCAGATGGAACACCGATTACCTTCGATACCGACTACCTCGGAAATCACCGCAGTCTGGATGTGATCCCTGGACCGTTTGCATCGGTTGAGGACAGCAGGAAGGTGCTGTGGAAGTTTTAGGTAAACTGGGGTTTAGCCACCTAAACGCTATACGATAAAAAGCAAACGAAGCCCGGATTCTGTCCGACCGCAGGGATG
>CAKRFH010000142.1:0-4066 GCA_934320555.1 uncultured Roseburia sp. | reverse complement strand
GAGCGCGAGACGGGACTCGAACCCGCGGCCCCGACCTTGGCAAGGTCGTGCTCCACCAACTGAGCCACTCGCGCATACTATGTTGTACAATCGTGTACCAGACACGTTTAATAGGATACTATAGAATAAAATATTTGTCAACAGTTTTTTGAATATTTTTTTTCCAAATGCATAGATTGTAATAATCAGCGACAGGAGACGGGAAAATTATGAGTGCAAAGACAAAAATTGTGGTACTTCATATGAAAGAACTGATTTACACCGCTATTTTTGCAGGTCTTGGGATCCTTTTGGTGATCCTGTTCTTTTTTATGTTTTTACCGGGAAAAGAAAAAGAGAGGACAGCAGAGACGATGAAGTATGCGGCAGGTGTCTATACCTCATCCATCCTCTTTCAGGACAGCACCCTTGAGGTGCAGGTGATCGTGGATGAAAACCGTATCCAGTCGGTCTCACTTGTGAACTTAAGCGAGACAGTGGAAACAATGTATCCGCTTGTGAAGCCGGCATTAGAGGAGATGGCAGAGCAGATCATTAAGAACCAGTCTGTGGAGCGGATCTCTTATAATCCGGATAACCAGTATACATCCATTATGCTGTTAAATGCTGTGGAAAAAGCGTTAGAGAAGGCCGAAGAAGGTGCGGAAGAAGAGACCGTAGACTGATAGAAATTATCTGAAATTACGGATAATATAGCCTGACAGGTAAAAAAAAGCTGCCACGGAAAATCCGCAGCAGCTTTTAAAAGGAAAATTAAGCTTCTTTCTTAGTTCCAAATAATTTACTGAAGCAGCTGAATGCAACGAGCACACCAAGTACCATCAGGAGGATAGCAACTACGAACTGAAGTCCGTCTACAAGGAGTGTGGCATTTCCACTCATAAAGTTTCCTACAAGAGCGATCGTTTTCTGAACCAGTGCAGTGAAAGTAACTACTAACATGACAAACATTGGGATGTAAAGTGTCCAGCCGGTACGTCCTGTTGTTTTTAAGAAAACAGCGAGAGCGATCAGTACGAGGGCTGCAAGCAGCTGGTTTGCAGATCCGAACAGCGGCCATACATTGCTGTATCCACCGAGTGTTAATAAATATCCGAAGAACAGTGTGATAACAGTTGCAAAATATTTATTGGTAAGTACACGCTGCACCGGACTCATGGTTGCAGGATCTGTAGAGTCTCCATAGAATAATTCCTGGAAAGACATACGTCCGATTCTGGCAACTGAGTCAAGGGATGTCAGTGCAAGTGCGGATACACACATTGTCATAAATACTGTTGCGACGGAGACAGGAACACCAAGTTTTTCAAGGAAGCCTGCAACTCCGGAAGAGAAGATGGAGAATGGAGTTCCATCTGGTTTGGTTCCGTTTACAGCAACAGCGCCGACAACAACTAAGGAAATAATACCAAGTAAGGACTCTACAACCATGGCGCCGTATCCAACCATCGGCATATCTTTTTCATTGCTGATCGTCTTGGAGGATGTTCCGGAAGATACCAGACTGTGGAATCCGGAGACAGCACCGCAGGCGATTGTTACAAATAAGGTAGGGAAGAGATTGCTTCCACCTACATTGAAACCGTTGAATGCATTCAACTGCATGGAAGGATGAGCCACAACGACACCGACAACGGCACCGATGATCATACCGAGTAACATAAAGGTCGTCATGTAATCTCTAGGCTGCATTAAAAGCCACATTGGCATAACGGATGCCAGGAAAAGGTAAGCCATGACAATGTAGATCCATGCTGTCTTGGTTGCATAGATCGGAAGCTTCATACCAACTGCAAACATTACAACTAACAGACCGATGGCAACGATAGCTTTTACAACCTCGTTCATCTTGCTTCCGAGATGTTTCTGGATGATGCCGAAGATAACAGCGACAACAATGAATAACATGGAGATGGAAGCAGCGGCGGAGTTTGCGTAAGCAGTCTCAGCAGTCATGCCTTCCACACCGGATCCCATGAATGTTCCGGCAACCATATCGGTAAATGCTGCGATTACTAATAAAGTGAATAACCAGCAGAATAACATGAAGAGCTTTCTTCCTGTTTTACCGATGTATTTCTCAATGATCATACCCATTGACTTTCCTTCGTTCTTAACGGATGCATACAAAGCACCGAAATCCTGAACAGCTCCGAAGAAAAGACCACCGATGATCAGCCAGAGCAGTACTGGAACCCATCCGAATACGGATGCGAGGATTGGACCCGTGACAGGACCTGCACCTGCAATGGAGGAGAACTGATGGGAGAATACGGTGAATTTGGAAGATGGAACGTAATCTTCACCGTCCTCATGTGTGTAAGCAGGGGTTTTTGCGTTTGGATCGACTCCCCACTTCTTGGCAAGCCAGCGACCATAGAAGAGGTAGCCAGCACCCAGTGCAACAATACCGATTAAAACAATAACTAAACCATTCATAACTTTTTCCCGCCAGATGAATTGGCGGCTCCTTTCTGGAATGTATTTTTCGGGAACAAAATACATTTTGCAAAGTGAAAACGAAAATAAAAAAACCTTCATCCCTGAATCTTAGAAAAGATTCCAAAGACGAAGGCTTAAGCTTCCGCGTTACCACTTTGTTTGCCGTAAAATACGACCTCTCTGTCCTATCTTTGCAGAATGACCTGCAACAATAAGCTTCTAAATAACGGTAGAATACCGGTGACACTTACTGATTTCCGACGGGAAAATTCAGTGCACTGCTCGCAGAGGATAGTTTCTAAAGCTGTATATTGTCTCACACCAACCGGCAACTCTCTGAAATACAGGATACGAAGAAACCCTGTTCTGTTCTTTGCATTTTGCTCTCTGTTCGTGTATTAAAATAGCACTCTGCCCAGATAAAGTCAATTGTTATATTTTAATCATTTTGGTTGATATTATTTATTCTCCTGCATTCAGAGAAGTCATATAATCACTGATAGCATCCAGATTTGCATAGATTGTCTCAACTGGTTTATTGTTCTCATATGCACGGTATCCGGAATATCCGGCCCATCCAACGATAACCACAGCAACTACACAGCCGGCAATATAAGCAGCCACACGCTGTCTCTTCTCCTTTGCCATAATTTTCTTACGGTTCTTTTTCTCTTCTTTATATTTGTCTACTTTTGCCTGACTCATAATTGATCTCCTAACCATTTCAAAATTCACTGCTTTCTCAAATATACTGCATTTTGTAGGAAAAAGCAAGATATAGGAAGGCTTTTCACAGGAAATTCACAGCACGAAAGCATTTACAGGCAGTGGAAGATGCGTTATAATACAATCCAAAAAATGGATGAGGTGACGAAAATGAGCCATTACAGTAATGAAAAGAAAAAAGAAATACAGATGTCGGAGGCGTTTATCACCAGCGTTTTTCTGGCGCTGTCCGGAGGGTTTCAGGATGCGTATACTTATTTTACAAGGGACGGGGTATTCTCCAATGCGCAGACCGGAAACGTGGTACTTATGAGCCAGCATTTCATGATGCGTGAATGGATGCAGGGGCTGCGCTATCTGGTGCCGATCTTTGCATTCGCCGGAGGAGTTTTTGTGGCAGACTGTATTCAGGGTAAATATAAATATGCCAGCAGGATCCACTGGCGTCAGGGAATCCTGCTGTTAGAGATTCTGATCTTGGTGCTTGTCGGATTCCTTCCAAAAGATCAGAATATGCTTGCCACGATTCTGGTGTCCTTTTCCTGCGCCATGCAGGTGCAGACGTTTCGCAAAGTCGGCGGCTATTCTTATGCCAGCACGATGTGTATCGGAAATCTGCGAAGCGGTACAGCTGCTTTTTCCGCCTACCTGCGGGAAAAACGCCCGGAGCAGATGAGACAGGCACTCTATTACTTTGGAATTATTTTCTTCTTTGCAATCGGAGCAGGTATCGGAGGAAATCTTTCCATGCATCTTGGATTCCGTGCCATCTGGATTTCCGGTGGGATTCTGACGGTCAGCTTCCTGCTGATGTTTGCGGAGAAGGTGAAGTAGCGAGACGTCAAATTGCATTTCAAACGAAGGTCTGGAACATATCTTAAATTCAAATCCGGGTTTG
>CAKRFH010000141.1:0-4238 GCA_934320555.1 uncultured Roseburia sp. | reverse complement strand
TATATGCCATTGCAGCACTTGCACTCCGCAAATTCGACCTTGAGAAACATTTACCAGAAATCCAGGCGGAACTGAAAAAAAGAAAAGAAAAGTAATTTCGTATAAAAATCATTCAGGAGGTATTTTATGAGTTACACTATTTTTCCAAGACCAAAACAGCTTACCGAACAGGACGGAAGCTATGCCATCACTTATCCACTGACTGTCTCCCTGCCGGAAGCACTCGCAGACTTAGAGGCACTCTTATCTGAAACATTAGAATGCCCTGCCACTGTTTCCGCTGCCGGAGCTGTTTCCTTTACAGAGGACGCTTCTCTCGGACAGGAAGCTTACCGCCTTACCGTAGACGGACAGGGTGTCCACATTGCTTACGCTGCCAGAAGCGGTGCTTACTACGCACTTGTCACATTAGGCCAGCTTCTGCACCAGACACCGGATGCACTTTCCTTCTGCGGGATTGAAGACGAACCGTCCCTCGCTGTCAGAGGTTACATGATCGATATCAGCCGTGGAAAAGTTCCGACATTAGAAGACCTCTGCCGCCAGGCAGACCGCCTCGCAAAGATGAAATACAACCAGGTGCAGTTATATGTGGAAGGTTTCTCCTTCGCATATCCTTCCTTCCCGGAAGTATGGAAAGATGTTACCCCGATCACCGGCGAGGAAGTACAGTATTTTGATGCTTACTGCGAAGCAAGGGGCATTGAGCTTGTGCCAAACCAGAACAGCTTGGGACATATGTCCGCATGGTTAGCCCGCGATGAATTCAAACATCTTTCCGAAATGCGCGAAAGCGACCAGGGAATGGCATTCATGGGAAATCCGATGCCGGCAAGCACCTTAGACGCTATGGATCCTGCCAGCCTCGACCTTGTAACCGCCATGATGGATGACATGATGCCGTTCTTCCACTCTGACAAATTCAACGTGAACTTAGACGAGCCATTCGAGCTTGGAAAAGGGAAAAACAAAGCGCTCGAAGAGGAAAAAGGTGAAGAATATCTTTACATGGACTACTTAAAACGCCTGCATGCACGCGTTGCAGAGCGCGGCAAACACATGTATATGTGGGGCGATATCCTTGCGAACCATCCGGAGACCTTCAGCCAGCTTCCGAAGGGTATCACCGTATTAGACTGGGGATATGAAGCATTCAGCCCGTTTGAGGAACACGCTGCCCTTCTTGAAAAAGAGCAGGTTCCATTCATCCTCTGCCCGGGTACTTCCATGTGGACCAGCCTTACAGGACGTACCGATAACATGAAAGGAAACATCTTAAACTCCGCAAAAGCTGCCATTGCACATCACGGGGAAGGTGTTCTTGTCACTTCCTGGGGCGACGGCGGGCACTTAGAATATGAATCCTTAAATGATGGTTCCATCGCCTACGCTGCATCCTGCTGCTGGGGCCGCTTAGATACTACAGAGGAAGAGACTGCCGCTTACTTAAACGACTATGTCTTCCATGACAAAGCCAAAAAAGCTGCACAGATCGTGTTCGATATGGGACGTCTCTACCATTACGAGGAGTTTCCGATGATGAATATGACCATCGCCAGCATGATCCTTATGATGGGTGTTCTTCCGGATGGTGCCCTTTCCTATGCGTTAGAGCAGGCGATCCGCAGCATCCAGACTTTCGCACCTTCTGCCGGTCCTATGATTGATTCCGTATGGAACAGCCGCAAAGACTTCGACTTCACAGGTGCCATGTCCGCCATCGAGGACCTGAAAGCACGCCTTTTTGAGACATCCATGGAAGGTTCCAAAGCGAAACTTCTTTACGCCGAGTTCGAAAATGCCCTGCGCATTGTAACATTCGCAGAATATGTCCATCATTTAAACGCTTCCGGCGCTACAATGTCCGCAGAGGAGAAAGCTTCTGTGGTTACAGAGATTCAGGCACTCGGAAAAGAGATCTTGCAGATTCATCCGGAGCTTTGGATTGAACGGAACAAAATCCACGGTATGACGGAAAGCACCGCTGGTATCGCCAGAATCCTTGGTCAGCTGAACGCTTAACCGTATGCTTTGTTGAGCAATATTCTCATAAAAGAACGGGAAATACGCAAAATTTCACCTGCGTATTTCCCGTTTTTGTATATATTTACCGAAATTTTGTATTTTTTATCAAAAGTCAAAATTTTTTGTTTCCTTTTCACATAAAATCAGCTATACTTAAGAGAGGATAACATGCTCCGGGGCACCGCTCCGGAGTTTTTCAAATGCGAATTGGATTTTGCTTCGCAAAACAAGGAGGAATTATGAATTTTGTAGGAACCGTATGGGCGCTTCTGCCGCCGGTCATTGCGATCGCGCTTGCGCTCATTACAAAAGAAGTGTACATGTCATTATTTATCGGCGTCGTGACCGGGGCTCTGTTATACACGAACTTCAGTCCGGTCGGTACGATCGAAGCTATTTTTGAAGTCATGATGGAGAAGCTGGGAGATCCGTGGAATATCGGTATTTTAATTTTCCTCGTCTTCTTAGGTATCATCGTTGCACTCATGACAAGAGCCGGTGGGTCTGCCGCTTACGGAAAATGGGCAAATGAAAAGATTAAGACGAAAAGTGGTGCCCTGCTCTCGACATTCGCGCTCGGAGTTGTCATCTTCGTGGACGATTATTTTAACTGCCTGACCGTTGGAAACGTCATGCGTCCGGTCACAGACCGCCAGAAGATTTCCCGCGCCAAGCTCGCGTATATCATCGACGCGACCGCTGCCCCGATCTGCATCATCGCACCGATCTCAAGCTGGGCTGCCGCCGTCACCGGGTATACAGATGGAGACGGATTTACCCTGTTTTTGAAAACAATCCCGTTCAACCTATATGCATGGCTCACCATTCTGATGGTACTGTTTCTCGGACTTACCGGGCTCGATTACGGTCCGATGAAGAAGTTCGAGGAGAACGCAGCCAACGGCGACCTGTTCTCCGGGAAGAATGATTATGAAAATGTAAAAGAAGATATTATTTCCGCAAAAGGAAAGGTCATCGACCTGATTCTCCCGGTTATTTTTCTGATTGGAAGCTGTATTATCTGTATGATTTACACCGGCGGTTTCTTTGACGGTGTCAGCTTTATCGAAGCGTTTGCTAACTGCGATGCCTCCATGGGACTGGTGATGGGATCTTTTATCACCCTGCTTTTTGTATTCCTGCTTTACCTTCCAAGAAGAGTCATCTCTTTCAGCGAATTTGCAGAATGTATCCCGCAGGGCTTTAAGATGATGGTTTCCGCAATCCTGATTCTTGTACTTGCCTGGACGCTCGGCGGCTTCTGCAGCAGCAAGCTTGAGGCTGGTGCCTTCGTAAAAAGTGTCCTCTCCGGAAATATGACTGCAACAGCGATTTTTCCTGCTGTTTTGTTCCTTGTCGGATCAGGGCTTGCCTTCGCCACCGGAACCTCCTGGGGAACGTTCGGTATCTTAATCCCGATCGTCACCGCCATGTTCCCGGATAGTGACCCGCTCTTAGTTGTCTGCATCGCAGCCTCCCTCGCCGGATCTGTATGTGGCGACCATATGTCCCCGATCTCCGACACGACGATCATGGCATCTGCCGGTGCCCAGTGTCACCACGTTGACCATGTATCCACACAGCTCCCATATGCCCTCACCGTCGGCGGCTGCTGTGTCATTGCTTATCTCGTAGCCGGATTCACACAGAATGTAGTTCTTACGATGGCAGTCGGTGTGATCCTGCTGCTTGCGGTACTGTCGGTTATCCGATATCGACAGACTCGTAAATAACTTCTGAAAAAATAGGTTTTTTATTTCTCTGATATCTTTTATAATGGGGATAGCTTTATTGGTCAAAAATTTGAACTCAGGAGAAATGTATTATGAGTAAAGGTGTATTAGGAAAAAATAACTGGGCATTAGTCCTTCTGATTCTCGTCGGCGTCGTCCTCGGCGGACTGATCGGCAGATTCTGCTCCGGCATTCCGGCGCTCAGCTGGCTCGGATATGGGCAGAGCTTCGGATTTGTGGATCCGATTGTGTTAGATTTAGGCATTCTGGTACTGACGTTCGGCCTTACGGTGGATATCACAGTGGCCGGGATTCTTGGAATTGTGATTGCGATTATTATTTACAGGCTGCTGTAAACTGGGGTTTAGCGACCTAAACGCTATACGATAACAGCAAACGAAGCCCCGGATTCTGTCCGACCGCAGGGATGGCAGAATCTGAGCACGGTGAGCTGTATCTAGCTAAGTCTTTCTCCCGCCG
>CAKRFH010000140.1:0-4638 GCA_934320555.1 uncultured Roseburia sp. | reverse complement strand
CTGTCGGTGAGCCCCTTTGCTTGGCAATACTTATAGCATATCCTGGAGTGGAAATCAATACTTATTGGTTAAAAATAGGATATCTTCCTCTTATCGATTTCACTTGCATTCTAGTTCCCGTTACGCTATAATTCTTGCCAAATCCCACGAAAAAGTAGCCAAATTCTGCAAGGAGATCTGAAAAATGAGACCAATTTATGAGGAAAATGAGGAAACTCTGGAAATATCCGAGGAAATTTCCAGCCATATTTCACCACACCTGCACAAGTCGATGGAGCTGGTATCTGTGACCGAAGGGTCGTTGGAGCTTGGGATTGGAACTGAGCTTTATCATATGGAAAAAGGGGACTTTGCACTCGTCTTCCCGGAAATGATCCACCATTATCAGGTGTTCGACGTGAATCCGTGCCGGGCGATTTATGCACTTGCCTCACCGCTCCTTGCTGCAAGCTTTACAAAAGAGTTACAGCAAATGTGCCCGGTGGATCCGGTCATCCCTTCAAAGAATGTCCACCCGGATGTCAATTATGCCCTGCGGAGCATGCTAGTCTATCCGGCACATTCCCAGATGCATGTGCTCCATCAGTCCTTCATCCAGATCATCCTGGCAAGGACCATCCCTCTTTTTTCCCTGACAGATAAAAAAAATATAGGAAGCGGCGATATTATCTATCAGACCGTTTCCTATATTGCTGCGCACTATACAGAGGAACTGACCCTTCCGAAAATGGCACACGATCTTGGAGTCAGCCAGTCCTCTTTATCCCGGGTCTTTTCCGGAACTTTCCATATGAATTTTAACCGGTATCTGAATGAGGCAAGGCTCGACTATGCCTGCAATCTGCTGCTGCACAGCGACGGCACCATCCTTGATATTGCTATCCAGGCAGGATTTGAGAGCCAGCGGACATTCAACCGGGTGTTCCAGGAACGGTTCCATATGTCACCGCGGGAATACCGGAAGTCTGTCTAAGCCAGATGGATGTTTCCGTTGTCACAGAAAAATCCGCCGGGAAAAACGTTTTCTCCCGGCGGATTTTTGCTGTCTCTCTATTTTACAAAATCACTTCATATTTTCCAGAGCCAAGCTCCTCGGTTCTTCCGTCCGGATAACAGAGCGTCGCACTGGTGTTGACCGGGATTTCACAGCGGTACACGTAGTGTCCGTCTGTCTCCTCCCAGCCTGCATGGATCGTTCCATACAGACTTGCAACGCTTCCCTTTGCGCGGGCAAGCTTCTGTGGTTCCGGCTTCAGGTAGAAGTGTGCATAACCCGGATGCGCCTCGTCTCTCTGGATGCCAAGCACCACCTCATAAAGCCAGGACAGAACACTTCCCAATGAATAATGGTTGAACGAATTCATCGCATTCTGTCCGCCGAAACCTTTCTCCTTCGTGAAGGAATCCCAGTGCTCCCAGATCGTGGTTGCCCCCTGTGTCACCGGATACAGCCAGGACGGGAACTGTGTCTGTAACATCAGCTCGTAGGCATCCGCTGTTTTTCCGGCATGGGTCAGTGCAAAGTTTAAAAGTCCGGTTCCGAAGAAGCCGGTTCCAACTGTATGGTGAAGTTCTCTTGTCTTTCTGAGCAGATGCTCCTCAGCTTTCGCTCTCCATTCGTCCGCGATCACACCATATTCTAAGCCCAATGCATAGGAACACTGTGTATCACAGCTTTCTCCTGCTGCAGTCTTTGTCCTGCCGGTCCCGGCATCGATAAAGGCCGCATTCCAGTAACGTTTTACCTGATCTGCCAGCTCCCCATATAACGCTGCCTGCGCGTCATCCCCGACAAGGTGTGCTATCTTCTCCATCAGATGTGCTTCCCGGTAATAAAAAGCATTCCACAAAAGCTGTAAATCCGTTTCCTCCGGTGCCAGCCAGTCTCCGAGCGGTCCTACTTTTACAGAATCACCGGTTCCCGGAAGCCCCTTGTCCTTCATATATTCCATATACTTCTTCATGCCCGGGTAGAAGCGCTCTAAGGTCCGTACATCTCCGTACTGCTCATAAAGCTCCCATGCCATGAAAATGCTTGCGCATTCGTAAGTAATTCCACCGAATCCACCGCCAATCGGTGCGATTTCCGGGAACTGTCCCTCCGGTGTCTGCAAATCTGCCATCGCCTGCAGATTTCTCTCATAGAACTGCTTCAGATTGCTGTTGTGAAGTGCTGTATGGCAGAATACATGCGTGTCTCCTGCCCAGCCCATACGCTCATTTCTCTGCGGGCAGTCGGTTGGGATATTGATAAAGTTGCACCGCTGCGACCATTTTACATTTTCCGTAAAACGGTTTAAAAGTGCACAGTCACTCTCAAAGCTTCCGTCAAACGCTGTAACGGAAGAATATTGTAAGCTCTCCACTTCCTCTAATGCAGGTGGATTGCTCACACCGCTGATCTCGATATAACGGTAACCGTGGAACGTGAATTTCGGCTGATATACCTCGCCGCCCTCTTTGCCGCTGCAAATATAAATATCCGTGCTCGTGGCATCGCGGTAATTTTCCAGCATCACTTTTCCAACATTATCCCCGTATTCCGGCATATCCGGATACAGGACTTCCGCGTAGCGGAGAATCACCTTCGTCCCGGCCTTCTCATGGAAACGGATCCTCGGCACTCCTGCCATCTCCTGTTCCAGATCATACAGATAGACACCCTCTTCCGGCTGGGTACATGTTTGCGCCGTTCTCGTCTCCACGATCTGTACCGGCGCATCATATCCACCAGCCAGTTCCGGCTCTCCTTCGTTGACCGCCGGCCAGGTGCGCCCAAATCCTTTCGGCATGGACGCAAACTCTGCGATTGGGACAGGTGTTACAACAACCGGCTTCTCCCAGCTGCTGTCATCATAATCACTCTCAGAGAACTTCTTATAAATATCCTCTTTTCCCGCATCATAGACTTCCCCTGCGAAAAATCCCGCATAGCGGTACGGACCTTCTCCGGAATAGCGCCAGCTCTCAGGATCCGACACGATCACCTCTTTGCTGCCATCTTCATAGGTTAAAACGAGCTTTGCCAGCAGGCTTTCCTTATCTCCGAAATAGTTGAAGTTCCTTACCACAAAGGTCTGTGCCTCGCTCCACCAGCCGGACGCAATCGTCACTCCAATCGCATTTGCCCCGCTCTTTAAAAGCCCGGTCACATCGTAGGTCTGATAATTGATCCGCTTATCATATTGCGTAAGCCCCGGTGCCAACAACCGGTTGGTCACTGCCTGTCCATTCACCTGACAGTCATAAATGCCCCGCGCCGTTATATAAAGTCTCGCAGCTGCTAACTTCTTTTCCTCTGAAACCGCAAACTTTCTTCGCAGCATCGGAATGCCCGTGTTGGAAGGATCTGCTGTCTTCTGCGTATTCTCTGCCACAAAACAGCCATCCTCCACTGCAAAGATTCCATCGAAGATACTTGTTTCCCCGTTGATATTTCCATCCGGTTTCTCGCAGATAAAAGCATGGGAAGGTGTCCGCATATTACGGACAGTCAGCTGTTTAAAATATGCTTTTGTGCCCTCAGCGAAAAAGCCAACCTCATTTAATCTTGGGTAGGTCAGGACATCATTATTTCCGCGTGGATTCAACGTGCGTCCGACAATCTTTGTATTTCCGAACACATTCTGCTCTACGGCATCAACCAGAATATCATCCACATACGTGAATGCATTATTTCCGTCTACTTCGATGCGCAGCTTATGGAACTCTGCCGCATTTTCCTTCGTGATAACAGGCTTTTTCTCTGATCCTTCGAAATTCACAAGATCTAATACGGCAAACGGTACCTCTTTTTTATCCTCCGGTGCATAGCCCACGCGGTAGATCACAAGCTTCGGCATCTCCTCTTCGAGGCTGATCTCATAACGGATGAAGTTCTCCCCCTCCATGCCCAGCTCATTCTTCGTATGGTCAAGCAGCCGGAAATCGTTTGCGCCGAATACAACACCTGCTCTGCCGCATCCGGCTTCCAGCTTCATTTCTGTCTCCAGGATAAAAACTCCCCGGTTCGCTGCGCAGACGGTATAGCGTGGTGCTCCGATCCATTTGGCTCCCTCCCATGCATCGATGGAAGTGTTTAAGAATCCTGTCTCAAATAAAGTCTCTGCGGTATCCTGCTCCCCGTGGTTGTCCCAGACTGTCACCTGAACCTGATAGGCTGTGCAAGGCTCTAAGGATTCCCCCGCATAGACGATCCCCTGTGAGTTATCTGTCGCAAGCTCCCCACTTTCCCAGACAGCTTTTCCTGCTGCTCCCTCTTCCACGACTTTGATCCTGCACTTTTCCTGTCTGGTATTCTGCACATCTGATTCCATCCGCCAGGAAAAACGCGGCTTCTCCTCATCAAGCCCAAGCGGCTTGTTCTGATATTCGACCAATACATTACTGATTTTAAAGCTCATTTGCTGTCCCTCCTCATTCTCTGTACCCTTTATTGTAGCAGAGCACAAGGATGCTTTTCTAGCACTTTTGTGTCCGGTTATTGCACTTATCCTGCATTCTTCCGATTATCTCAGCTTCCGTGCAACTATCTTTTTATAACCAAACACTACTACTGCCGCTTCCGCTCACTTTTTCGGCTGATACCGCATATCCGACACATTATAAACCGTAATAAACGCCCTCGGATCAGCCTCA
>CAKRFH010000139.1:0-4850 GCA_934320555.1 uncultured Roseburia sp. | reverse complement strand
GGCTGGATTGCCATGCTGATCGTGGAACTGCCGCTATTAATGAAGAATTACAGGAACATGAAAGCGTAATGAGAGAACATACCTTATATATATGGAAAGAACAGAGTGAAAACAACATACAGCTGCTCCGAATCTACGGGACAACCGCTAAGATCCAGATCCCGGAACAGATCGCCGGAAAAACCGTGACCGAGATCGGGGCATATTGCTTTTCAAAACGGAGATCTTCGGAAGCAGCTGCCTGGTATACAGAATACACAGACGGCGTGGAGCAGACAGCTCCCTACCGGGAAGACCAGACAGCCATTTCCCCTGACTTACAGGAGATTTCCGAGCGGTACGTGGAAGCAGTTTCTCTTCCGGACACTGTGGAGAAAATAGGAAGCTTCGCTTTCTATAACTGTAATAAACTAAAAAGCCTTTCTTTCGGGAAAAAACTGCGGGAGATCGGCAGCGATGCCTTCATGAACTGCCTGAAGCTGAACACTCTCTTTCTCCACGCCGGGTTAGCCGACCCTACCGGCTTAAAGCAGGTGTTAGCACAGGTAAAATGGGACGTGGAAGTGACCTTCCAGACAGCCGAAGGGGAGCCGGAGTTAGTGCTCCTTTACCCGGAATACTACGAAGGATACGACGAAATCGGACCAGCTCATATCTTCGAACTAAACCTGACCGGCGAAGGTTTCCGCGCAAGACAGTGCTTCTCGGATGGAAAAATAGAGCTCGCCCTCTACGATGAGATCTTCCCGCAGGCATGCGTAGACGAGTCCGAGCACACCCTGCTTCGTATGGCATGGGACAGATTGCTATACCCGGATACACTCAGCAGCATTGCAAAAGAACGCTACGAAGCCTATGTGAAGGAACATGTATTAAAACTGACAGAGCGCCTTATCCACGAGCGGAAGCTCTCCGAGCTAGAGCTTCTTTTCGAACGAAAATACATAACCCGCACCCAGACAGCGGAAGCAGTCGTTTTCGCCTCCGACTCAGAGTGGGCAGAAGGCGTAGTAAGCCTTATGAAATGGAGCCGTGCCTTAGAACCGAATCATCAGACAGTAAGCGCTAGAAATCGCTACACTTTTTAAACCAACTAAGTGAAACTTCTAAGAAATCGCTACACCTTTTAGACCAACTAAGCGAAACTCCTAAGAAAACGTAGCGTGGATTGGAAACAATGACCGGGCACCGTGAAGACACTGGGGAGCCGCCGGTCCTTAGAGCGCAGGGGCAGCTGGCAGTGCAGGCTAGCCTGAAAGCTGGCAACTGCCCCTGCACTCTTAGTACCGCTGCGAGCGACACGTAGCGAGAGCGTGTCCTCACTGTGCCCGGTCATTGCTTCCAATCCACACAGCCTAAAACCAGAGTTTCGCGTCGGCAGACAACACATAAAAGGAGACTTATGGAACCATACAGATCCAAACACCAACAGACCCAGACCGAATGGGAAACCGAAATGTCCGTGAAGATCTTAGACTTCACCCGAAATGAAATCTACTTAGACCTCCGTTTCTTAGATATCGCACTCTCAGCATTAACCCCGCAGCCAAACGCTGAACTCAGCGCGTTCGCAACAGACGGTACCCTCCTATATTTTTCCACGGAACAGGTGATGCGGGTCTTTCGGAACAATCCGAAATACCTGGACCGTGCGTATCTGCACACAGTGCTCCACTGCATCTTTTCCCACCTGTGGATCCGGGGTAACAGAGACGTGAGAAAATGGAACCTCGCCTGTGACATCGCAGTGGAATACACGATCGATGGGATGAACAAGCCGTGCACACGAAGAATCTTAAGCTGGAGCAGACAGAAACTTTACGAAGAGCTGCGCGCGGAAAAAAGAGGCATCTCGGCAGCTGTTGTGTACCGCTATTTATATAGAAAGAACCCGGAAGAAATCATCCTTTTGGAAAAAGAATTCTACACAGATGACCACAGATTCTGGCCGAAGGAGGAGCAGGGAAACGCGAAGAGAGAGAGCGCGAGAAAGCAGTGGGATAAAATTGCACGCCAGACAAGGCTCGAACAGGATGCAGCTGGCGAGGAAGCAGCAGACAGCGAGCAGCTTCTTGCGGCTCAGCTTAAGGCAGAGAAAGGGCGAAGAAGCTATGCGGAATTTTTACGGAAATTCGCCGTTTTGCGTGAAGAACTGCATGCGGATCCCGATGAATTTGACCTAAACTTCTACACCTACGGACTGCGTGTATACAAGAACATGCCGCTCATCGAGCCGGTGGAGAGCCGCGAGTCGATGAAAATCCAGGAGTTTGTGATCGTCGTGGACACCAGCTATTCGACAAGCGGCGAACTGATCAAAGACTTTTTAAAAGAAACGTGCCAGATCCTGTCAGAACGGGAGAGCTTCTTTAAGGGCAGCAAGATCCGGATCCTGCAATGTGATGACAGAGTGCGGATGGATCAGGAGGTGCGAAGTGAGAGAGAACTGCAGAGCCTTCTTGAGAAGTTTACCGTGGTCGGGGGCGGCGGGACAGATTTCCGCCCGGCGTTTGTCTATGTGAACGAACTCTTAGAGCAGGGCGTTTTCAAAAATCTGTGCGGACTGCTCTATTTTACCGACGGAAAGGGAACCTATCCGGGAAAACGCCCGGAGTACAAAACAGCGTTCCTGTTCTTAGAGGACTATGATAATACAGCGGTTCCGGCGTGGGCGATGCGCCTGCGGTTGGAGCCGGAGGAATTTTTAAAGATTTCTGAATAGAACACAGAGCTTTGAAAGACATCATTTTGAAAATAAAAACAGAAAAACAGAAGGGTATAAGAAAACAATCATGAATATCAAACAGGCAAAGGAAGAAATCAAACATACGGTGCAGGCTTACCTTGCAAAAGACGAGTTCGGCGGCTACCGGATCCCTGCCATCCGGCAGAGACCGATGCTTCTGATCGGACCGCCGGGTATCGGCAAGACGCAGATCATGGAACAGATCGCGGCAGAGTGCGGGATCGGGCTTGTCGCATACACGATCACACACCACACAAGGCAGAGTGCCGTCGGGCTTCCGTTTATCCGGGAGGAGGAATATGACGGCAGGACATACTCCGTGACAGAATATACGATGAGCGAGATCATCGCAAGCGTATACCGCACGATGCGGGAGACCGGCAGGAAAGAGGGAATCCTGTTCATCGATGAGATCAACTGCGTGTCCGAGACGCTGGCACCGACCATGCTACAGTTCCTGCAGTGCAAAACATTTGGAAATCAGGCAGTGCCGGAAGGCTGGATCATCGTGGCGGCCGGAAATCCGCCGGAATACAACCGGTCGGTGCGGGACTTTGATATGGTGACCTTAGACCGTGTGCGCTGCATGAACATCGAAGCCGATCTTTCCGTCTGGAAAGAGTATGCGAGGGAGCGTCATTTGCAGAACGCGATTTTAAGTTATCTGGAACTGCGCCCGAAGAACTTCTACCGCGCGGAGGCAGACGTTGACGGGCTGCGCTACGTGACGGCGAGAGGCTGGGAGGATTTAAGCGCACTGATGGAAGTGTATGAGAGCCTTGGGCTTCCGGTGACGGAGGAGATCATCGGGGAGTTTTTACACCACGAGGACGTGGCGGAGGATGTGGCAGCATATTTTGATCTCTACCGCAAATATCAGGACGATTACGGAATTGCAGAGATCTTAGACGGCAAAGTGAAGTCTTCCGTTTATGCACGCATCTACGAGGCAGCCTTCGACGAGCGGTTAAGCGTGGTGAACCTTCTGCTCGGTGCGCTTGGCAATCAGTTCCAGAAGGTGGCAGAAGAGACATTCGTGACGGATCACTGGTATGCATTTTTGCAGCAGTACCGGGAACTTTTGCAGGGGGAAGCGGATGGAAAAGAACTGTTTAGCAGGCTGTTAGAGCAGAAGTTGGCAGCGGATGAACAGAACGAAAAGAACCATTTTGTATCTGCCGAGGAGACGAGGCGGCAGAAAATGTTAAACGAAAAATTAAAGCAGACCTTCCGGGATCTGCCGGAAAAACCATCCTTTGACGATGCAAAAACCCCGTTTGACATGCAGTGTGGCAGGTTAGACGGCGCAGAGCAAAAAGGGACAGAAAAGCTCGAGAACGCCTTCACTTTTATGGAAAATGCGTTCGAAAACGGTCAGGAAATGGTTGTTTTTGTCACAGAACTGGCAGTCACACCGGAGATTGCCAGGTTTTTAGCAGACCATCCGTGTGCCCGTTTTGAGCGTTACCGCGAGGAACTTCTGGTGGGAACAAAGCGTGCAGAGCTGCTTTCTGAGCTGAGACGCGATGAAAATTAGTGAAAAAACAACAAAAATAAGAAAAAATTAAGAAGTGATTTGAACAAAATCACGCTTTTCGCTTTAGACAAAAATAGTCAGAACTGACCAGCTGATAGATTATTCAGGAAAATCGGTCAGAAATTCTGGTAAATACGAAGAAAATTTACCTCCTTTTTTCAGGAATGAAAAATTTGACTTTTGGAAAGAATTGAGTATGATAGGAACTCGTAATACGGCGGCAGATAAATGATGAAGTTTATCTGTCGCTTTCGTATGTGGTGTATCATTCTTGAGGAAAGGAGAAAAATGAGAAAGAAAATATTGGACGCGGCGATCCTTACCGTTTTTGGTATCAGCTTATCAGTTACGTCCAACATTCAGGAAAGCGTGGCAGACATGACAGAAACCCAGAAGGTGGAAGCGGAACCTGCAGAGGAGGATTTCGCAGAAGCAATGATGGAGGAAGCTTCCACGATGGAGCTTGGGGCTGGTGTGACAGTTGCAATTTCCGCAAATTCATTTACGACAGAATCAGATGAAGAAACAGGTATTGAGAAGAAAGATGTTATTTTAGTGACATCTTCC
>CAKRFH010000138.1:0-4866 GCA_934320555.1 uncultured Roseburia sp. | reverse complement strand
TACGTTTTCTATGAGTTTCGCTGATAATCGTGATTCCATCATAGAAGGATAACATGAATCTCGGAAATCTACAACAAGATTTCTTCTATATTACTATATATTTATTGAAAAAAAGAACCTCATCACGGATTCTGAGATGCCCCAAAATTTTAGGGAGACATCTCAATTTTCCATGACAAGGTCTTTTTTCGAATCTCTTATTTCGTTTATTCCTGATCCAGAGAACCTTTCTTTGCAATTGTCTTGGTATAAGCCAGGATTAAGAGCCCTCCTACGATCACACCAGTGATAGTGTTGGAAATCGCTGCGAATGCACCCTGTGCGAATACTTTCTTTGCCGGTTCTGCATAGATTAAGATGTCGAGTACCGGGGCAACGACTACCCAGCCTGCAACGTGTGCGATCACGTTTGCTACTGTGAATACGGCTACCTTACCTTTTCCGAAATCACCTTCCTGAACGTTCAGCTTCTTTGCGAACAGACCGATCACAACACCTACGAATGCAGATGTGATAACCCAGCTCCACCATGGGATTCCACCCCAGGACAGGTCGATTAAGGTATGTCCGATGAAACCGATCAGTCCACCTGCAAGTGGTCCATACATGGCTGCAAGCAGTGCGAGTACTGCATACTGAAGACTGATGTTGGTGTTCGGAACCGGGCTTGGGATCGCAACAAAACGTCCCAGTACAAAGAATAATGCTGCTCCGATACCGATGGCAACTACGTTTTTGATACCGTTGTTGGATTTCATAACTAATTCCTCCTGCTATTATAATATAGAAACTGTTATATTTTTAACATGCTATAGTATACGCTTTGGAGAAAGAGGTTGTCAATCCGCGATATTTATACTTTTTTATAGTTTTTTATAGTTCTTTATACATTTTTATACTTTTGTTTTTATTTTATACTTTTTTATACTTTTGGGCAAGTCTACACATAATGCACCCGGCTCTCCTCATACCGATCCTGCTGCGCTCTCGCCTCCGCCGGGTATCCACACGGAACCAGTGCGAATGCACGCAGATGCTCCGGGATGTCTAACACCTCTTTCACAGCATTCATTCTTCCCTCTTCCGGGGCAATTCCCATCCAGACAGCTCCAAGTCCAAGATGATCTGCTTCCAAAAGCAGGTTCTCAACGGCTGCGCTTAAGTCGATCTCAAAATAATCCGGTGCGATGCCCTCTGTGCGATAGCACGGCACAAATACAAGCGGTGCACCTTTGGCACATTTCGCATATGGGGATGCCTCCGAAAGCTGTTCGATCACATTTTTATCAGTTACAACGTAGAACTCCCACGGCTGCTGATTGCAGGCGGACGGTGCTGCCATCGCTGCCTTTAACAGCTGGGTGATTTTTTCCTGCTCGACCGGTTTTTCTTCGTATTTCCGAATACTCACTCTGTGAAAAATACTGTTCATTTTATGTTCCTCACTTTCTCTTTACAATAGTTTATCTTTGCCTGAGCAAATTTCAGAATCTGCATGGAAGTTATCCACATTATACTGCTGATCGAGGCTTATTTTCAACATTTGAACCTATTCCCACTTTTCATCCAACAGAAAATCACAAATATTCCGATGCCTGATTCCATTCCGGCTCATATCAAACTCATCCAGCGAAACCACATATTTCGGGAAATTATCACGGATTCCATCGTAAACACCGAATTCCCGGTCAATGGTCTCCTGAGAAGCCAGCAGATATGTCACTTGTACATATAGCTTCTTGCCACGTTTTCCACAGACAAAATCAACCTCCTTCTCGCCTGATTTTCCAACTGTGACCTCATATCCACGGCGCAATAATTCAAGAAAAACAATGTTTTCCAAGATAAGATTGATGTCCCTCATATTGCCACCAAATACCGCTTCCCTGATTCCATGGTCCGCAATATAATATTTCTCATTTGTTGCAAGAATCTGCTTCCCCTGTAAGTCCTGCCTTTTTACCTGATAAAACAAATATGCATCACAACAGTATCTGATATAATTCAGAATGGTCTCCGGTGCAACGGTTCGCTGCTCGCTCTTTAAAAATCTGGATAAGGACGTTGCAGAAAAAGTGGAACCGACATTTGCCATCACATAAGCAAGGATCCGTTCCAGAAGATCCACATCCCGCACTTTATTTCTTTTTACAATATCCTTTAACTGCACAGAATTGAATACATCTGTCAGATATTGCAGTGACGGTTCTTCCACATACCCAAGATTGGCAAGATACGGCATTCCTCCACATAATAAATATTTCTGAAAACACTGCCGAATCGAATCCTCCGGTGCGATTGGGCGGTATAATTCCAGAAATTCCGCAAAGGAAAACGGATAAATCACAAACTCCACATAGCGTCCTCCCAGATAAGTTGCCAGCTCTCCGGAAAGCAATTTTGCATTTGAACCAGTAATGTAAATATCGCAGTCCAACGCAACCCGTAAAGAATTGATACATTTTTCCCAATCCATCACTTCCTGAATCTCATCAAAAAACAGATAAACTTTTCCCTCCACAGCTGCTGCACGCTTTAAAATTTCTTCATGTAATGTCTGTGCATTATGCAACCCGGCATACCTCATATCTTCAAAGTTGATCGAGATAAATTGCTTTTCCTCAATACCGGATTCCTTCAGCTCCTGTTTCACCAGCTCTAACATAACCGATTTTCCGCAGCGCCTGATGCCTGTCATCACTTTCACCAGATCCGTACCGATAAAGGGACGAATTCGTTTCATATATAGTTCCCGTTTTATCATTGCCGACTCCTCGCTTTCTTTCCTGCATATAAATGGTTTCAGACAGCAGCTGACAAGTGAACTCATCTCTCACTT
Source organism: uncultured Roseburia sp. (assembly GCA_934320555.1). GTDB lineage: Bacteria > Bacillota > Clostridia > Lachnospirales > Lachnospiraceae > Roseburia. Next base: position 2,027 of record CAKRFH010000138.1, on the reverse strand, counting down.
ATCAAGTATGATCTAAAATAATATTCTTAACCCTTATTTTATCAAAGTATAACTTTCGAATCAATTGTTTTTGCAACTTCTATCAGTTATAACTGATAAAATGATATTTTCCCTGTGTTCTGTAAGTTATAACTTTCAAAATCAGGTAGGAGGCAATGCTTACCGCTGGACGCACCACGTTAAAGATCCACATGGATTGTCCTCAAATTGCTTAACTTCCTGTCATCAGCCCTTGCAGGGCTGCCGCCTGTGCATCCCAGAGCTTCTGATATTCTTCACATGTCCCATAAAGCTGTTCATGTGTGCCAAAAGCACAGATTCGTCCTTCCTGCATCACAATGATCTTCTCCGCCAGTCTTGCCGCACCCATACGATGTGTCACAAGAAAGGACGTCTTTCCTTCCATTATCTGCATAAATAATTCATAAAAGGTACGTTCCTCATTCGGGTCGATTGCAGAAGTCGGTTCATCCAACAGATACACTTCGCCATCCCGGTACCTCGCCCGTGCAATCGCAATCCGCTGCCACTGTCCGCCGGAGATATCCATACCCCCGAACTCACGGGATAGGACTTCGTTCTGTGGAATCTTATGTAAACTCTCCATTCCATCTGAATCGAGAATATCCGAAAGCTTAGCTTCGTTCTCTTTTTCCGCCAGGATAATGTTCTCATCGCGTGTCAGCGCATACTTTCCGAAATTCTGAAAAACAGCAGTAAATTTAGGATAAAGTGACTGTCTGCTATAATCATTGATATTTTTTCCATTTACTTTCACTTCACCATTCGTGCACTCATAGATTCCACACAACAGCTTGACAAGCGTGGATTTACCGGAACCATTTGCACCTACGATCGCAATATGTTCTCCCTTTTTTACTGTAAAGGATACATCCTCCAGTGCCTTCCGTTCTGCCCCGGGATAAGAGAAATCCACATGTTCCAATTTGATTTCGTTTACATCAGATATTGTGTCTCCTTTTTTTCGGTCTTTCCACGCTATCTCACCGGTAATCTTAAAATAATTCCGTATCTTTTCGAGTTCCTCCGATACGCCCTCCGCAAGTATCGAGAGTACTTCTTCCATCATTGTAAACAATTCCTCTAAGAATGTCACCAAAGCAGCAAATGTGCCAAGCGTGATCATATTTTGTTTTGCACACCATATCAGTATTACAAACACTGCAAAATATCCCGCAGTCGTGATACCTTTTTCCAATGTTTCAAAATTATTTTTCTTCCTGCCATACTTATATTTTTCTGCCGCCTTCTTACGGATGCATTCCTTCGCATGTCCCAAAAGCATTGGCTCATAACCACACACTTTCGTTTCGATGATATTGCGTATCCCAAACAGGAGTGTGTGATAAATATCGATTTTTCGCTGTGTATTCGCGATCTGTTCCTCCTGTGTGCCAAACTCCTTTTCCTGCAAGTGTATGATGACACCTGCAGGAATTGCAATCAGCAATAAAAGAAGCGGAAGATATGGATTTGCACGATATAAATAAGCTGCAATCACAACCATTTCCGGCAAATAGAGTAAAAGGATCATCATCCATGTATCAATGAACCGTCGGATACTGTTCGTTCCACGGTATGCCTTATTCATTTTTTCCAAAAATTCCGTCTTTTCAAATTCGATTGCCGTTGCTTCCGAAATCTTGCGGTTCACATTATTTTTCATGCCTGCTCCGGCAATCAGATCGTAATATTCATACAGATAATTGACGATCAAATCAATGATATGACACAAAATCCGCGCACCTACGAACAACAAAAGACTTTTCACTACGTCAGGCATCCCGTCTTTGCCCGGCATCCCTGCAATGTGATCAAACAACTGCTGCAGGGCAATGATCGGGAAAATGCGCGATACACCCTGAATCATCGTAAAAATGTAGCTTAACAAAAACATCGTTTTGGATGCTGTAAACAGCTCCCGAAAGGCTTTCCATATGATCTTATTTTTCATTCTGTTCATACCATCCTCTCTGCGTCTGATACATCTGCGCATAGATACCGGA
>CAKRFH010000137.1:0-5011 GCA_934320555.1 uncultured Roseburia sp. | reverse complement strand
GAGAAAAACATGGGACAAATCATTTTAGCATCTGCCTCCCCGAGGCGGAAAGAACTTTTAGAACAGATCGGCCTTGAATTTGAAATCTGCCCGGCGAAGGGCGAGGAGGTCATCTCGAAAACCATCCCGGAGGAGGTCGTCATGGAGCTCTCCGAGCAGAAAGCCAAAGAGGTTGCCGCGATGGTAAAAAGCTACGAGCTTGAGCATGCAGACCTCACAACTCCGCAGGATCTTTTGGTGATCGGCGCGGACACCGTTGTGGCGTGTGATGACCAAATCCTCGGAAAACCGAAGGATGAAGCCGATGCAAAGAGGATGTTACATTTGCTCTCCGGAAGAGACCATGCGGTTTACACCGGTGTCACTTTCGTGTTCTTAGACAAAAACGGCAGGGCCGGTGCACACACCTTTTACGAGAAAACAAGCGTCACGATGAAGCAGCTTACCGATCTGGAAATCGACCGTTACGTTGCTACCGGAGAGCCGATGGATAAGGCGGGAGCTTACGGGATTCAGGGGAAATGTGCGATCTATATCGACCGGATCGAAGGGGATTACAACAACGTGGTAGGACTTCCGGTTGCAAGAATTTATAAAGAGCTGCAAGGGCTTGGAATTGATATCTATTTATGGTAAAATATCCGCGTGAAAAGAAAAAGATTTGCAAAACCGTGGAAAATAAAAAAGGAGAAGGGAGCATTTCACATGGGCGAATATGATGAAGGATGTCTGGAATACTTTTTGGAGAATCAGGAGCAGCTTTTTCCGGAGCCGGTAGCAGAGACTCTTGAGGAGGCAGAAGCATTTTTGGAGGACTGCATGGCAGTTGTCTGTCAGAATATTAAGGAAGTGAAAGCCTACTTTGAAGACCAGGGAGCAGATATCGAGGGGATGACCTTAAAGGACTTCGAGGAAGCAAGCGAAGTATTTGCACTGCCAGATGGAAGATATCTTGTTGTAGAGGCATAAAAGAATTGACAAAAAACCGTTTGTCCAGTATACTGTAAAAGTTTGCAAATGCATCGCACAGGTCGACTGTGCAAGAAGTGAGGTTAAGTAAAATGAAGAATTATGATGTGATTATTATTGGTGCCGGTCCGTCCGGTATTTTCTGTGCATATGAACTGATCCATGCGAATAAGGATCTGAAAATTCTCATGATCGAGAAAGGCCGTCGTATCGAGAACAGACAGTGCCCGAAGCGTAAGACAAAGGTCTGCGTAGGATGCCAGCCGTGTTCTATCACAACCGGATTCGCGGGGGCAGGAGCGTTCTCGGATGGTAAGTTATCTTTATCTCCGGATGTAGGAGGAAACCTTCCGGAAATCTTAGGATATGATGAGACAGTCACTTTATTAAAAGAATCTGACGACATCTATCTTAAGTTCGGTGCAGATACCAAGGTATATGGTGTCGACAAGGAGAAAGAGATCCGCGAGATCAGAAGAAAGGCGATCACAGCAAACTTAAAGCTGATCGAGTGCCCGATCCGCCACCTCGGAACAGAGGAAGGCTATAAGATTTATTCCAGATTACAGGAGCATCTGTTAGAGCAGGGCGTTGAGATGGAATTCAACACGATGGTAAAAGACATTATCATCGAGGATAATCAGGTAAAAGGACTTGTGACAGACAAGGATGAGACCTACACAGCAAAAGAAATCGTGTCCGCAGTCGGACGTGAGGGCGCTGACTGGTTCTCCCATATTTGTAACGGTCATGGTATCGAGACGCAGGTAGGTACGGTCGATATCGGTGTGCGTGTGGAAGTCCGCGATGAGGTTATGGAGTTCTTAAACGATAATCTCTACGAGGCGAAGTTAGTATACCATACCCCGACCTTCGACGATAAGGTCCGCACTTTCTGTACCAACCCGTCCGGCGAGGTCGCAACGGAGTACTATGACAACGGTCTTGCAGTTGTAAACGGACACGCATACAAGTCCAAAGACTTAAAGACAAACAACACAAACTTCGCAATCTTAGTATCCAAGAACTTTACCAAGCCATTTAAGACACCGATCGAGTATGGTAAGCAGATCGCCCAGCTCTCTAATATGCTCTGCGACGGCAAGATCTTAGTACAGACATTCGGTGACTTCCGCAGGGGAAGAAGAACAACAGAGGAGCGTCTGTGCAGAAATAACCTGATTCCAACCTTAAAGGATGCCGTACCGGGCGATCTGTCCCTTGTATTTCCACACAGAATTATGGTGGATATTGAGGAGATGATCCTTGCATTGGATAAGGTAACACCTGGTATTGCCAGCGATGAGACTTTATTATACGGTGTGGAAGTGAAGTTCTACTCCAATAAGGTGGTTGTAAACAGAGATTTCGAGACGAGTGTAAAAGGACTTCGTGCGATCGGAGACGGTGCATCTGTAACACGTGGATTACAGCAGGCATCTGCAAACGGTATCTCTGTGGCGAGAAGTATTTTAAAAGCAATGGAAGCATAATATGAAAAAAAACAGAAGAATCAGCCTTGCGGGGACTCTTTGTGGTATCGCACTTGCACTGTCACTGCTTGTCTCCGGTTGCAGCATCGGGGGAAAAGAGGTTGTTGTCTCCGAGGCAATGACGAATCGCCAGCTTTTTAAGATCGGAACTACCACATGCAGCCTCAAAGAGGCGAAGGTGTATCTGGTGAATTACCAGAATATTTACGGGACTGCCTATGGACTAAACCTCTGGGAGCATGATTTCGGGGATGATTCCCTGAAGGACTATGTGAAAAATATCACAATGCAGGAACTGACGCAGGTGATCAGCATGGATCAGCTGGCAAAGTCGAGGGAGCTCGAACTCTCCGAGGAGGAGAAGAACCAGATGGCGCAGGCAGCGGAGGAATATTTTGCTTCGCTGACAGAGGAAGAGAAGGAATATATGGGAGTTTCCGAGAGTGACATCCGGGACTATTATGAGCACTACGCACTGGCTCAGAAGCTCTATACGTCCTTAACCGGGGCAGTGAACGAAGAAGTGAGCGATGATGAGGCGCGTGTGATGGAGCTGATGCAGATTTATGTATCAGACAGCACGAAGGCGGACGAAGTCGCTGCAAAGCTTGCAGCCGGGGAAGACTTTGCTTCCGTGGCGAATAATTATAACGAGGCGGGAAGCATCCAGATCACAGCATCGCGGGATGACCTTCCGGCTGAAGTGTCCGCTGTCGCTTTCCAGATGGACAACGACCAGATGTCCGGGAAGATCGAAGCAGAAAATGGGTTTTATTTTGTCAAGTGTCTGAACAAATACAATCAGGAACTTACCGAGGCGAATAAGACTAATATCGTAGAGAAGAGAGAAAAAGAGGCAGTAGATGATGTATACAATGAGTATACGGAATCGCTGACGTCAAGCATTAATGAGAAAGTCTGGAATGCCCTGGAACCGGAAACCGGCTCCGGAATGCAGACAGACAGCTTTTTCGAAACATTTCATCATTACTGGAATTTACAGGAATAATGTAATTTTGGATCAGGACAATAGAAAGTCTGTCAGGCGGACTTTCTATTGTTGTCTTATGAGAGGAGTATGAGATGACAAAAGACATGACAAACGGATCTCCAATGAAGCTGATCCTTGGATTTTCCGTACCATTATTGTTTGGTTTTCTGTTTCAGCAGTTTTACAATCTGATGGATACGCTCATCGTGGGAAGATTTTTAGGCGTAGATGAACTCGCGGCGGTCGGTTCCACAGGCTCTATCAATTTCTTGATCATCGGGTTCTGTATGGGTGTGTGCAACGGTTTTTCCATTCCACTGTCGCACAAGTTCGGTGCCGGGGATTATAAGGGCATGCGCAGTTTCATGATGAATGCAATCTATTTGTCTGCAATCTTTGCAGTGGTCATGACCATTGTGACGGTGATCTTCTGTATGCCGATCTTAGAGCTTATGCGGACCCCGGACAATATTATCGATGGCGCTTACCGCTACATTGTGATCATTTTCCTTGGAATCCCGGTCACCTATCTGTACAACCTCGTCTCCGGTATTATCCGTTCGATGGGGGATAGCAAGACACCGGTCGTATTCCTTGTGATTGCGGCACTGCTTAATATCGGGCTTGACATCTTTTTCATCGTCGGCTTACATACAGGCGTGGAAGGGGCTGCCTGGGCGACCGTTATCTCCCAGTTGATTTCAGGAGTGGGCTGCGTCGTATACAGCATCAGACATTACGAGATCCTGCACCCGGCAAAAGAGGAGATGAGGGTCAATAAACACTGTATGGCAACGCTCTGCGGAATGGGTGTGCCGATGGGCTTACAGTATTCCATCACTGCAATCGGAAGCGTTATTTTACAGAGTGCGGTCAATTCCCTTGGTTCCGATGCCGTAGCGTCCATGACAGCCGGAAGCAAAATTGGGATGTTCTTCTGCTGTCCGTTCGATGCACTCGGCTCCACAATGGCAACTTACGGTGGTCAGAATGTCGGTGCAAAGAAGTTAGACCGTATCTCAGAAGGGCTTAAGGCTGCATCCATTTTAGGATGTGCCTATGCCGTGCTCGCTTTTATCGTCATTATTTTTGCGAGAGGAACGTTAGTCGGTTTCTTCGTCGGAAACGCAAAGCCGGAAGTCATTAGCAACGCAGGCTTATTTATGCTGCTGAACAGTGCGTTCTATATCCCGCTTGCGTTTGTCAATATCGTCCGTTTCCTCATTCAGGGAATGGGATACAGCAAATTTGCAATTCTGGCAGGAGTCTTTGAGATGGCGGCGAGAACTTTAGTCGGCTTCATCTTTGTTCCGATATTCGGCTACGTCGCAGCATGCTGTGCAAGCCCGGTCGCCTGGATCTTTGCCGACTGCTTCCTGTTCCCGGCATACTTCCACGTATTGAAGAAGACGAAGAAATTATTGAATTATTAGAAAAAGTTGAATGCGAAACTCATAGAAAAACTATAGTGGATTGTGAGTAATGGCCGAAAGCAACGAAGACACTGGGGAGCCGCCGGTCCTTAGCGACCGTATTTTGGTCGCTTAGTACCGCTGCG
>CAKRFH010000136.1:0-5624 GCA_934320555.1 uncultured Roseburia sp. | reverse complement strand
TAAAGAGTGGAAAAGGCTTCTATGTATACAATGCAGACCGCACAAAAACACCGGTAGACGCTCAGTAGAAATGGAGATAATTGCGAAACTCAAATATAGTTTTTTAGAGTTTCACAATTGTCTAAGATAGTTAACAAGGAGGATTTGAAATCATGGATTTCGGTTTAGATAAGAAACATGAAATGGCGCGTTCCCTGTTCAAGGAATTCGCTGAAAACGAAATTAAACCTCATGCGCAGGAGACCGACGAGACAGAACAGTTTCCGGCAGAGAATGTGAAGAAAATGGCAAAGTACGGATTCATGGGAATCCCGGTACCGAAGGAATATGGCGGACAGGGTTGTGATCCATTAACGTATGTGATGTGTGTAGAAGAGCTGTCTAAGGTTTGTGCCACAACAGGTGTTATTGTTTCCGCACATACATCCCTCTGCATCGATCCGATCATGACTTATGGTACAGAAGAGCAGAAACAGAAATATGTAAGACCGCTTGCAACAGGTGAGAAGCTCGGTGCATTCGCACTGACAGAGCCGGGCGCTGGTACAGATGCACAGGGTGCCCAGACAAAGGCTGTCTTAGATGGTGACGAATGGGTATTAAACGGATCCAAGTGCTTTATCACCAACGGTAAAGTTGCAGATGTTTATATTGTAATTGCAATCACAAGCGTGACAGAGGATAAGAGAGGCAGAAAGAAGAAAAACTTCTCTGCATTTATCGTAGACAAAGGAGCTCCTGGTTTCTCCTTCGGAACCAAGGAAAAGAAGATGGGTATCCGTGGATCTTCTACTTATGAGCTGATCTTCGAGGACTGCAGAATTCCGAAAGAGAATCTGTTAGGACCGGAAGGAAAAGGTTTCCCAATCGCAATGCATACGCTTGACGGTGGACGTATCGGTATCGCCGCACAGGCACTCGGTATTGCAGAGGGTGCATTAGACCGTGCAATTGCTTACACCAAGGAAAGAAAGCAGTTCGGCCGCTCTATCGCACAGCAGCAGAACACACAGTTTAAGCTGGCAGATATGGCTACCAGAATTGAGGCAGCCCAGATGTTAGTTTACAAGGCAGCAATGGCGAAGGCAACACAGAAGGTATATTCTGTGGAGGCAGCAAAAGCAAAGTTATTTGCAGCCGAGACAGCAATGGCTGTTACAACAGAAGTCGTACAGTTATTCGGTGGATATGGATATATCAGAGAGTACGATGTAGAGCGTATGATGCGTGATGCCAAGATCACAGAGATCTACGAAGGTACAAGCGAAGTACAGCGTATGGTAATTTCCGGAGCATTGTTGAAATAAAACGTGGTCTGGTGGACTGAAAATGGATGTAAGGAATAAGGAGTGGAAAATACATGAATATCGTAGTATGTATTAAACAGGTTCCTGATACAAAGGGTGGCGTAAAGTTCAACCCGGATGGAACACTTGACAGGGCAGCAATGCTTGCAATCATGAACCCGGACGACAAGGCAGGTCTTGAGGCAGCACTTAGAATCAAAGATCAGACAGGAGCAAAAGTAACCGTACTTACCATGGGACTTCCGAAGGCTGATGCAGTTCTCCGTGAAGCAATGGCAATGGGCGCTGACGATGCTGTTTTAGTGACAGACAGAGTGTTAGGCGGCGCTGATACATGGGCAACTTCAACCACAATCGCAGGCGCTCTCCGCAACATGGATTACGACCTCATTATTACAGGACGTCAGGCAATCGACGGTGATACCGCACAGGTTGGACCACAGATCGCTGAGCATCTCGGTCTGCCAGTAATCTCCTATGCGGCAGATATCAAGGTAGATGGAGATTCTGTTATCGTAAAGAGACAGTATGAGGACAGATACCATGAGTTAAAGGCAAAGATGCCTTGCTTAATTACAGCACTTTCTGAATTAAATGAGCCTCGTTATATGACACCCGGCGGGATCTTCGATGCGTGTGACAAAGAAGTAACCGTATGGGGAAGAGCAGACTTAAAAGATGTAGATGATTCGGATCTTGGATTAAAGGGATCTCCGACAAAGATCGCAAAAGCATCTGACAAGGTTGCAAAGGGAGCCGGAGAGAAGGTCAATCTGGATCCGGCAGAATCCGTAGCATACCTGATCGGAAAATTCAAAGAGAAACACATTATCTAATATTAAGAAAGAAAAGTGGTGAATAAGATGTCATTAGAAGAATATAAAGGAGTATTTGTCTTTGCACAGCAGGTAGATAACGTATTAGATGGCGTTGCGTTCGAATTGCTTGGCAAAGGGAAAGATTTGGCAAAAGACTTAAATACAGAGGTAACAGCTGTACTGATCGGTTCCGGTGTCAAAGGACTTGCTGACCAGCTGGCTGAGTACGGTGCAGACAGAGTCATCGTAGTAGACGATCCTGAACTGAAAGACTACAGAACAGAGCCATATGCACATGCGCTGGCATCTGTAATCAACGAATATAAGCCGGAGATCATGTTAGTAGGTGCAACTGCAATCGGACGTGATCTTGGCCCTACAGTATCCGCAAGAGTGAAGACAGGTCTGACAGCAGACTGTACTTCCCTTGAAATCGGAGATTTCCCACTGGTTGCAACTCCTGGCAAAGAGCAGAAGCATAATCAGTTACTGATGACACGTCCTGCATTCGGCGGCAACACGATCGCAACAATTGCTTGCCCGGATCATCGCCCACAGATGGCAACCGTTCGTCCAGGTGTTATGCAGAAGATCGCTCCGATCACAGGTGCAAAGGCAAATGTGGTAGAATTCAACCCGGGCTTCACACCAAACAACCGTTATGTGGAGATCTTAAATATTGTAAAAGCAGTCAAGACAACCGCGAACATTATGGATGCCAAGATTCTGGTTTCCGGTGGACGTGGTGTAGGCTCCAAGGAGAACTTTAAGCTGTTAGAGGATCTCGCAGAGGTTCTCGGCGGTACCGTAAGCTGCTCCCGTGCTGTTGTAGAGAACGGCTGGCTTCCGGTTGACCTTCAGGTAGGTCAGACAGGTAAGACGGTCCGCCCGCAGATCTACTTCGCAATCGGTATTTCCGGTGCGATCCAGCATGTTGCAGGTATGGAAGACTCTGACCTTATCATTGCAATCAACAAGGACGAGGATGCCCCAATTTTTGATGTGGCAGACTATGGTCTTGTCGGAGATCTCAATAAGATCGTCCCGGCACTGACAGCAGCGTTGAAAGCTGAGATGGGGAATAAATAATTTCTGATAAAAGTATTTTGATGCGGTTCTGAGTAAGATCAGAGCCGCATTTTTACTTCTTGCCACCCAAAACTTACCACTTACTTCAAATCTATTTACACATCTATGCACATCGCATATACTGAACTCAACTTAAGGGACAACAAAACGTTAGGAAAATGAAAGCGGAAACAATATGAAAATCAAAATTGAAATCGACGAAAGCCTGTCGGAGGACGAAGTCCTGATCCGCTGCCGCGGACTGACGGAGCAGGTCACGGAAATACAGAAGGCGGTGAGCGAAGTGGTCAACACCTCTCAGAGGTTTGTTTTCTACCGGGGTAATACAGAGTACTATCTGGCGTTGGACGAGATCCTGTTTTTTGAGACAGACGGGGACGGGATCAATGCCCACACGAGGGATAACATCTATCAGACAAAGTATAAGCTCTATGAGCTGGAAGATCTACTGCCCGGGTGCTTCATGAGGATATCGAAGTCCTCGATTGTGAATACAAACCATATTTATTCGATCAGCCGCAATCTGACGGCATCGAGTGTGGTTGCTTTTGCAGGGACGCACAAGCAGGTCTATGTTTCAAGGTACTATTACAAACCATTAGTCAATAAATTAGAAGAAAAGAGGATGCGGAAATGAAGTTGAGAAAAAACAGTGGGAAAATTTTATGGGGAGTTATTTTTATTCTGGCGGCCGTTTATGTGATTGTGAGCAGGCTTTGGATTTTGCCGGTGGTCAGCCTGTGGAGCATTCTCGGAACGATTGTGTGCATCTGGGTGATTTTGCAGGGAATCAGGCATGTAAACTTCTGGGAAATCCTGTTCCCGATCGCGTTCATCTGTATCATTTACGATAAGCCGCTCGGCATTACCGCAATCACACCGTGGACGGTGCTTGGCGCAGCATTATTGGGAAGCATCGGACTTTCCATGATTTTTAAGAAAAAAGAGCATGGCATTTATTTTTCCATGGGGAAAGGTGATGCAGAGGATGAGGACGACGTGGAGAGCTATGACGGCGAGAGCATCCGGATTGATAACAGTTTTGGCTCTGCGATTAAATATGTGAACTCCGATAATTTCTGCAAGGCAGATGTCGATAATTCCTTCGGGGAACTTACCGTATATTTTGACAATGCCATCATCGCGTCCGGTAAGGCGAAGATCAAGGTGGATAACAGCTTCGGAGAGACGAATCTTTATATTCCAAAAGAATGGAAGACCGAGAACGAGATCGGTCAGTCTTTTGGAAGTGTGCAGACGCATGGAAAATGTGAGGGTACGAGCAGCAATACGTTAAAGCTGAAAGGGGAAGTCAGCTTCGGGGAAGTCAATATTTATTATATTTAAAAAACATTAAAAATATGAAGCTTATAGAAGAAGCAGGAAAGGGAGAACAAACATGAGTGGAATCAGCGAACAGACAGTAAATGCAGCAGAAGTAAAAACAATAGAAATTGAGATCGCAGCAGCAGACCTTGCTGTGAAAAAAGGAGAAATCGATACAGAGATCAGAGCCGTTCTGGTCAGTGGGGAGCTGGATAAATTCAAAGTGGAGCAGAACGGAGACAAGCTGGTACTCTCTTATGGAACGAAAAGAAAGAGCGTAAAATATAAGAAAGACACAGAAGTGATTGAGCTTTACATGCCGGAGCAGATGCATGCAGAGAAACTGTCCCTCACAGTTGGTGCGGGGGAGTGCGAAGTGTCAGTTCCGGGACTTACCTTTGACAGAATGCATTTAGAAGTCGGAGCCGGAAAGCTAAAAGCGGAAGATATCACCGTAACCGGAAAGGCAGCGGTTGAGGTCGGAGCCGGAAAAGTGAAGCTGGCACAGATGAGCGTACAGGAGCTTGCCATCAGTTGTGGGGTTGGCGAATGCCGATATGAGGGTAGCGTGAGCAGGGATGTAAATGCAGACTGCGGCATCGGAGAAGTGAGCGTAAAACTTGCAGGAAAAGAGACAGATTATAACTATGAGGTGTCCTGTGGTATTGGAAAAATAAAAGTGAACGACAGCAGCTACGGCTCTTTTGCAGCGTCAAAGAGTGTGCAGCATGAGCAGGCAAAAGGTACCATGAAGCTGGAATGCGGAGTTGGAAAAATTAAGATTGAGACAGAAAAATAAAAAGAGGTTGACATAAAAACACCTTCCAGAATCGAATCTGTATTCGAATCCGGAAGGTGTTTTTTGAACGTCTGTAAACGGCTTTATGTCAGTTCGGAATTACTCTTCATGATCCCCATAGCTTGTATCTTCATGAAGATTTGGCACCATGTCAATACCGCGGTTGGAATCAGCCTCAGTGCTCTTACCGAAGTGGTAATCGTTACCCGGTAAGATCGCATTTAACAGAATACCTGCGATAGCTGCAATGGCAAGGGAAGTTAAAGTGATATCTGTTCCTGCAAC
>CAKRFH010000135.1:0-5686 GCA_934320555.1 uncultured Roseburia sp. | reverse complement strand
GCTGACATGGAAAGATTAAAGATTTTGGTCGTCGATGATGAGAGCAGGATGCGGAAATTAGTCCGTGACTTTTTAGTCCGGGAAGACTATGAAGTGTTAGAAGCCGGGGATGGCGAGGAGGCACTGGATGTCTTTTATAAGGAAAAAAATATTGCCCTGATCATCCTTGATGTGATGATGCCGAAGTTAAATGGCTGGGAAGTATGCAGGGAGATCCGGGAGACATCGAAAGTACCGATCATCATGCTGACAGCCAAAAGTGATGAGAGCGATGAGCTGACCGGATTCGAGCTCGGTGTGGATGAATATATCACGAAGCCTTTTTCCCCGAAAATTCTGGTGGCGCGGGTCAGTGCCATCCTGCGCAGAAGCGGGGCGGCAGTCGGGACAGAGAATTGTCTGGAAGCGGGTGGTATTAAGCTCGACAAGACCGCACACATGGTAACAGTAGATGGAAAACCGATCGAGTTAAGCTACAAGGAATTTGAACTGCTTGCTTACTTTATGGAAAATCAGGGCATTGCCCTCTCAAGGGAAAAGATCTTAAACAGCGTCTGGAACTACGATTACTTCGGGGATGCGAGAACGATTGACACCCATGTGAAGAAGCTTCGTGCGAAGATCGGCGAGAAGGGCGAGTACATTAAGACAATCTGGGGCATGGGTTATAAGTTTGAGGTATAGTATCGTGAATACAGGAAAAAAGGAAAAAAGTGGGTCTCTGACCCGGGAACTGGCAGCCATCATCGTAGGGCTTGTCGCGGTCATTATCGTGATCTGCTGGTTTTTAAATACAACCTTTCTCGGAAAATACTATATGTACCAGAAAGAAGACACGCTGTTGGAAGGTTTTCATGTCATCGATCAGGCAAGTGAGACCGGGGAGCTGACGTCAGATAAGTTCGATGTGACGTTCGATAACCTGTGTGCAAACGGAAATATCAGCATTATGGTCATCAGCTCAAACCGGAACATTGTGCGTTCCTCTGTCAATGACAACCAGGTGATTCTGATGGAGTTCATGAATGTACTGTTCGGAAGCGACCAGAGTGAGCCGGAGGTGTTAAAAAAAGCAGAGAATTATGTGATCCAGAGGAAGACAGACAACCGGCTGGATTCAGAGTACCTGGTTTTATACGGGACGCTGCGAAACGGAAACCTGATTTTGATGCGGACAGCATTGGAGAGCATCCGGGAGAGCGCGAAGATCTCAAATCAGTTCCTGGTCTATGTAGGGCTTCTCGGAATTATCCTCGGAGCCATCGCAGCAGTGCTTATTTCCAGGGGGATTTCCACACCGATTCTGGAGCTGACAGATATTTCCAAGCGGATGACGGAACTTGATTTTGAGGCGAAGTTCTCTCCGAGGGGAAAGCATCAGAATGAAATTGATGAACTTGGGGAGCATTTTAACCGCCTGTCGAATGCGCTTGAGACAACGATCTCCGAATTGAAAAGTGCCAATAACGAGCTGAAACAGGATATCCAGAAAAAGACGGAGATTGACGAGATGCGCAAGGATTTCCTCTCCAATGTCTCCCATGAGTTAAAGACACCGTTAGCACTGATCCAGGGCTATGCGGAAGGTCTGAAAGAATGCATCAATGACGATGCGGAGAGCCGGGACTTTTACTGCGAGGTTATTATGGACGAGGCGGATAAGATGAACCAGATGGTGAAGAAGCTTCTGACTTTAAATCAGTTAGAGTTCGGTAATGAAATCGTGAAGATGGAGCGTTTCGATGTGACAGAGCTGATCAATGGCGTTGTGAATTCGTCCGGCATTCTGCTTTGCCAGAATGAGATCCAGGTGGAATTCGATGGAACAGAGCCGCTGTATGTGTGGGCAGATGAGTTTAAGTTAGAGGAAGTCATCACCAATTATCTGAGCAATGCCATCCATCATGCGGATTTTGAAAAGAAAATATCAATCTGGTATACACAGAAAGAAGACTGCGTGAGAATCAGTGTCTTCAACACCGGAAAACCAATCCCGGAGGAAGATCTTGACAATATCTGGATTAAGTTCTACAAAGTGGACAAGGCGAGAACAAGGGAATACGGCGGCAGCGGAATCGGTCTGTCGATCGTGAAAGCCATCATGGAATCATTTCACAGGGAGTGCGGCGTGATCAACCATGAGAACGGCGTGGAATTCTGGTTAGAGCTTGATACGCAGAACAGTTTTAGCGGTGAGAAATAGACAAGATGCCTGGAATGTGTTACAATTTTCACAGTTATGCATTCAAGGCATTTTTTTTGGACAATGCCGACTGCTTTGGGGAACAGGAAAGGACTTGACAGAATGATAGCAATTATTGATTATGATGCCGGCAACTTAAAAAGTGTGGAAAAAGCCCTGCTTGCACTCGGGCAGGAGTGTGAGGTCACGCGGGATTTCAAAAAGATCGAGGCAGCGGACAAGGTGATCCTCCCGGGTGTAGGATCCTTCGGGGACGCGATGGCGCAGCTGAAAAAGTATGAGCTTGACAAGGTGATCCGGGAAGTGACAGAGAAAAAGACGCCGTTCCTTGGCATCTGCTTAGGACTTCAGCTCTTATTTGAGGGAAGTGATGAGTCGGAAGGCATCGAAGGACTGCATCTGTTAGACGGAAAGATCTTAAAGATTCCGGATGCAGAAGGATTGAAGATTCCACATGTCGGCTGGAATTCATTAAAGCTGATCCACGACGGAAGATTGTTTGCAAATATGGAAAAAGAACCATATGTGTATTTCGTCCATTCGTATTATCTGAAAGCGGAAGATGAGAGTATTGTAAAGGCTGTCACAGAGTATGGAACAACGATCCATGCTTCGGTGGAGAAGGACAATCTTTTTGCCTGCCAGTTCCACCCGGAGAAGAGCGGGGCAGCAGGGCTTCAGATTCTTTCTAATTTTACAAAAGTGCAGTAGGAGGATACGGATGTTTACAAAAAGAATTATTCCATGTCTGGATGTAAAGAACGGACGTGTAGTAAAAGGTGTTAATTTTGTCAACTTAAGGGATGCCGGAGATCCGGTAGAGATCGCGAAAGCCTACGACAAGGCAGGGGCAGACGAGCTTGTTTTCTTAGACATCACGGCAACCTCCGATGCGAGAAACACGGTTGTCGATATGGTGCGCCGCGTGGCAGAGCAGGTATTTATCCCATTTACCGTCGGAGGAGGAATCCGGACGGTCGAAGACTTTAAAGTTCTTTTGAGAGAGGGTGCGGATAAGATTTCCATCAATTCCTCCGCAATCAACCATCCGAACCTGATCAGTGAGGCTGCGGACAAGTTTGGCAGCCAGTGTGTGGTGGTAGCGATTGATGCGAGAAAGAGGGAGGATGGATCTGGCTGGAATATTTATAAGAACGGCGGAAGGATTGACGTTGGGATTGACGCTGTGGAATGGGCGATGCAGGCAGATAAGCTTGGGGCTGGTGAAATCCTTCTGACAAGCATGGACTGCGATGGAACGAAAGCAGGCTACGACATTGAGCTGACCCGGCTGATTTCTGAAAATGTCTCTATCCCGGTGATCGCATCCGGCGGAGCAGGCACGAAGGAACATTTCTACGATGCTCTGACGGCAGGAAAAGCGGACGCGGCGCTGGCGGCATCGCTGTTCCATTACAAAGAGCTTGAGATCTGTGATTTGAAGGACTATCTTGCAGACCGCGGCGTGTCAGTCAGAAGGTAGGATATGCAGGCAGAAAGAGGAAGATAAAAATGGCAATGATTACAAATGACTGGCTTGGAGAGATTCAGGGAGAATTCAGAAAGCCATATTACAGAGAACTCTATCAGTTCGTGAAGGAAGAGTATAGCAGGACGGTTGTCTATCCGCCAGCAGATGATATATTCAATGCGCTGCATTTTACACCGTTAAGCGAGGTGAAAGTACTGCTGCTCGGACAGGATCCATATCACAATGTGAATCAGGCACATGGACTTTCTTTTTCCGTACTGCCGGAGCAGAAGGAGATCCCGCCATCTTTGCAGAATATTTACAAGGAACTGCACGATGATCTTGGCTGCTATATTCCGAATAACGGTTATCTGAAGAAGTGGGCAGATCAGGGTGTGCTTTTGCTGAACACGGTGCTGACTGTGCGTGCCCATCAGGCCAATTCCCATCAGGGACATGGCTGGGAGCAGTTCACGGATGCTATCATCCAGGCAGTGAATGTGCAGGACCGCCCGATTGTATATATGCTCTGGGGAAGACCGGCGCAGAGTAAGATTCCGATGCTGACGAATCCGAAGCATCTGATCCTGACCGCACCGCATCCGAGTCCATTGTCTGCGTACAGGGGCTTCTTCGGCTGCAGACATTTCAGTCAGGCGAATGCGTTTTTAGAGAAAAATGGAGTGGCGCCGATCGACTGGCAGATTGAAAATATCTGAAAAAGTTCCGATAAAATGAGGAGTGCCCAGATACCGGAGTATCTGGGCTATTATGAAAAAATTTATCGAATAAAATAAATCGACTTCCTTATTTGGTTATAGTTACTATAACATATAATTATGAATAAAATATGAACGATTGAAAAAAATTTTAAAAAGATTGAAAAAATATTGTGCAAAATGCTAACGAATGAGAGGTAAACATGGCAGGAAAGAAAGTTGTGGTAGGCATGTCCGGAGGAGTGGATTCCTCTGTCGCGGCTTACCTGTTAAAAGAGCAGGGATATGATGTCATTGGAGTCACCATGCAGATCTGGCAGGATGAGGATGAGTTCACGCAGGAGAAAAATGGCGGCTGCTGTGGCCTAAGCGCGGTGGATGATGCGCGAAGGGTGGCAGACCGTCTCGGTATCCCATATTATGTTATGAATTTCAAGCAGGAATTTAAGAAAAATGTCATGGACTATTTTGTCGCAGAGTATTTAAAGGGCAGAACGCCGAACCCGTGTATCGCATGCAACCGCTATGTGAAGTGGGAAGCACTCTTAGAGCGCAGCCTTGCGATCGGTGCCGATTACATTGCAACCGGACACTATGCGCGGATTGAGCAGCTTCCGAACGGACGCTATGCGATCAAGAATTCCGTAACTGCTGCAAAAGATCAGACCTATGCACTCTACAACCTGACACAGGAGCAGCTGAAGCGGACGCTGATGCCGGTTGGGGATTACCATAAAGAGCGTGTCCGCGAGATTGCGGAGGAGGTCGGTCTTATGGTAGCACATAAGAAGGACAGCATGGAGATCTGCTTCATCCCGGACGATGATTACGCAGGCTTCATCGATAAAGAGTGCGGAGACCTTGTCCCGCCACCGGGCAACTTTGTCTCCACGGACGGAACTATCTTAGGCAGACACAAGGGAATCACACATTATACGATCGGTCAGAGAAAAGGGCTTGGCATTGCGTTTGGCTATCCGGTTTTTGTCACCGAGATCCGTCCGGAGACGAACGAAGTCGTCCTGGGAACGAACGAGGATGTCTTTACCACCGAGCTTCGTGCCAATCATATCAACTTCATGTCCATACCGGACATTGAAGGCGAGATGGAATTCAAGGCAAAGATCCGTTACTCCGACCGCGGCAGCATGTGCCGTGTTGTCCGTACCGGCCCGGATGAGATCCGCTGTACCTTTGACACCCCGGTACGTGCGGTCACCCCAGGGCAGGCAGTTGTCTTATATGACGGGGAATATGTAGCCGGAGGCGGCATTATACTATAAATAGTAAAAT
>CAKRFH010000134.1:0-5687 GCA_934320555.1 uncultured Roseburia sp. | reverse complement strand
AGGCACTCCCTAAATACAGTGACGAGTTCGTACAGGATTCACACCTGTTTCCCTTTTCACCAGATCCGATGCAGCAGCGCTGCCATCTATCTGACACCTGTTTGTTTGCACTATACCATATGCGCAGGGAAATGGCAATAATTTATTGATGGGACTCTGGTAAAAGACGGCACCCTGCTCATTGATCCGGAATATAGGACTTTGATCAGGCACCTTCAATCTCTTTTATGTTAAATCCATTTCCCTCGAGAAGACAGGTATGACCACTTCCGCAATGTGGACAGATCTTAGCATATGTGACAGTGGAATATGTTTTCCCACAGTCCTCGCACACGGTCACCCCCGGTATGATCTCTATGATCAGCTCTGCGTCCTGAAACAGCTCTGATTTCTTCCTTGCATATCCCCAGCAGTCTGTCAGGTATGCCGGAACAACGCCGCTGACTTCCCCGACTTCACAGGTCACCGACCGGATTTCTGTGACGTTATTCTCCTCCGCCACCTCTTCTACCGTCCGCATCACATGTACGATAATCCCTAATTCATGCATGATATCTCTTCTTCCTGTCCCATTTTTTCGAATCTCTAAAATATATCGCTTTCATCTATAGCTGTAGTGTTGTTATTTTTTCCTGCTGAATTTCAGTTTGATCGCCTGCTTTGCGCCGTTTGGAAGGATGTATTTCAGTTTGTCTTCACTCGTAACCATCCTGCTGCATCCAGGCAGATCTCTGTGTAATCTGATCGCATCAAATTCACATTTCGTTGTACAGATGCCACAGCCGATACACTTGTTTGGATCCACTACAGATGCTCCACAGCCAAGGCAGCGCGCGGTCTCTGCTTTTACCTGCTCTTCGGTGAAGGCAAACTTGGCATCCCGGAAGGAATATTTCTTATTGATTCTGTCATTCTGCCCCGGCATCTGACGGCTGGAATTGTCATAGCTTTCTACCCGGATATTCTCCTTATCCAGTGAAATAAAATCATTCCGGTTACGTCCGATCGTCAGGCTCGAGTGTGGCTGTACAAAACGATGGATGGAAATCGCGCCCTCTTTTCCGGCTGCAATCGCATCAATTGCAAACTTCGGTCCTGTATAGACATCGCCGCCGACAAAAATATCCGGTTCTGCCGTCTGGTAAGTAAGTGCATCCGCAACAGCACCAGTTCCACGTCCCAGTTCCACTTTGCTGCCCGCAAGCAGATTTCCCCAGATGATGGACTGTCCCACGGAGAAGAACACATGCTTACATGCAACTGTCATTACCTCTTCCTCATCATACTGCGGCTGGAATCTGCCCTCTGCATCTTTTACAGAAATACACTTTTTCAGTATGATTCCACGGACTTCCCCATTTTCATCCACAAGAACCTCTTTCGGTCCCCAGCCTGGATTCATAACAATTCCCTCTTCCTCCGCCTCTTCAATTTCTTCCACAGATGCCGGCATGGTGTCCCTTGTCTCCAGACAGAACAGCTTAACGCTGGTTCCTTCCTCTGCGCACCGTTTCGAATCTCTCGCAACGTCAATCGCAACATTTCCTCCACCGATCACGACAACATCTCCTTTGATGTCGTACTTCTCGCTGGCATTCACTTCACGGAGCAGATCAACCGCTGTCTCACATCCTTTAGCGGTATCATTTGGAATGCCCGGAAGCTTTCCACCCTGACAGCCGATTGCCACATAGAATGCTTTATAACCCTGTGCCCGGAGTTCGTCTAATGTAATATCTTTTCCAACATCCACGCCGGTCCGTATCTCCACACCCATTGCTTTTATCACGTCTATCTCAGCCTGTACCACATCTTTCTCTAACTTAAATGACGGAATACCGTAGACTAACATACCCCCGGCATGCTCATTTTTCTCAAAAATGGTCGGCTTATAGCCTTTTTCTGCAAGATAAAATGCGCAGGATAACCCGGCAGGACCGCCACCGATAATTGCAATTTTTTCTTCGAAATACCCTCTCACAGATGGCACTACCTTCTTCGGGATAAAACGTGTCTCCGCTTTCAGATCCTGGGCGGCAATAAATTTCTTCACCTCATCAATCGCTACCGCCTGATCGATCGTTCCTCTGGTGCAGGCATCCTCACAGCGGTGGTTGCACACATGCCCACAGACTGCAGGAAGCGGATTATTTTTCTTAATCAGCGCCAGCGCATCCTGATATCTTCCCTGTGCCGCCAATTTCAGATATCCCTGCACTGCAATATGCGCCGGACAGGCCGTCTTGCACGGAGCCGTACCAGTATCGTAACAGTTCACCCGGTTCTTATCCCGGTAATCTTCGTCCCACATTTCCGGTCCCCATTTTTTCTCAGATGGAAGGACATGTTTTGGATACTGTACTTTTGATCCGTCTTTTCTGCACAGCTTCTGTCCAAGCTTTACAGCTCCTGCCGGACAATATTCCACACATCGGCCGCAGGCGACACAGTCTTTTGTTTCCACTTTTGCGACATAGGCAGAACGCGACATGTTCGGAGTATTGAAAAGCTGTGAGGTACGGAGCGCATAACAGACGTTCACGTTGCAGTTACAGATGGCAAAAATCTTGTTTTCACCATCAATGTTCGTGATCTGGTGTACAAAGCCGTTCTCCTCGGCTTTTCTTAAAATCTCAAGTACTTCCTCTTTCGTCACATAACGTCCGCCCTTGTTCGTCTCCACCACATAGTCTGCCATATCCCCGACGGCAATGCACCAGCTCTCCGGATCATCGGCACAGCCCTCCTCATAAGTCTGGCGGGAGCGGCGGCAGGAACACGGGCTTGCCGCGTATTTTCCTTCATATTTGTCCAGCCAGTGTGAGATATGTTCCACGGAAACAGACTGATTTTCCATGGAAATTGCCTTTTCTACCGGGATGACATGCATTCCAATTCCTGCACCGCCCTCCGGTACCATCGGTGTTACTTTCTCTAACGGCAGACGGCTCATGCGTTCAAAGAAACGTCCGACTTCCGGATGTTCCTCTAACATCTGAAGGTTCATATTGCCAAATTCTGCACTTCCCGGAACAAACATCGGCAGCACATACTGCTTTTCATGTGCCGCATTCTCCCAGTTGTACTCAATGACACCATTGACTGCCATCTGTTGTAACACCGCTTCGAGGTGCTCTCTTTCCATGCCGGTCAGCTTTACCATCTCATCTAAGGTTTTCGGTTTGCGGACTCCCATTTTTAATGCGATCTCTGCCATCTCATCCGTGCACATCGCCGCAAGTCCCCAGTACTCCGGATCATACTTGGTGATTTTTTTCATGCCGAGCTTCTGCGGGATACGGTCTGTGACCATCTTTGCAAGCTTTACGATGGATTCCCGTTCTGTCTCTTTTTCAATAAATTCCGGTATGTAGTTGCCCAATGGATCTGCCATAATTCTTCTCCTTCTCCATAATGATTATTTTTCAATTAGTGTCTTTCCTATACCCCGTAAGCCTTCACTTCCCGGCGGATCCAGTCCACCCAGTCTTCAAATCCCTCGCCTGTCTTAGCAGACACAAAGAAAATCTCTGCATCCGGATTCAATTTTAAAATGCGTTCTCTTACCGCTGTTTGATCAAAATCATCAAAAACACTCAATGTGTCACATTTATTGATCAGTACCACATCACAAATAGAGAACATCAGCGGATATTTTAATGGCTTATCGTCCCCTTCCGGAACAGAAAGGATCATCGCATTTTTCGTACTTCCTGTATCGAACTCTGCCGGGCAGACGAGATTACCGACATTCTCAAGCACAACAAAATCAAGATCTTTCGTGCCAAATTCACGGATTCCCTGTCTGGTCATATCGGCATCCAGATGACACATTCCACCGGTATGGATCTGGATCGCCCGCACGCCGGCCTCACTGATTGCCTGTGCATCCACATCCGAATCAATGTCTGCCTCCATCACACCGATCTTCAGCTCGTCCTTTAGCATAGCGATCGTGCGTTTTAAGGTTGTCGTCTTCCCTGCCCCCGGCGAAGACATCAGATTCAGTAAAAATGTCCCCTCTTCCTTCAATTCTGCGCGAAGCCTGTCCGCATCTGCGTTGTTGTCTTCAAAGATGCTGCGTTTTACTTCGATCACTTTATAGTCCTTCATTGACTGTACCCCCTGCTTTTCGCATTCTTATAATTACAGCATACAGGGTAAACGTAGTTCCGTCAATGAATCTCATCTGTTTTTCACCTTTCATCCGAGAGATGACGTATCTTCTCTTTCGTCTTTCCAATCATCAGATTTATCTTCTTACATTGTACACAGGCAGTCCGGTCAGAAGTCTTAAATGATTCACGCTCAATTAGCATTCACTAACTACTTTGAATTGTAGCGAATAACCAGAAAAAGCAAGACGGAAAACTGATACGTTTTCTCATCTTGCTTTTCACTGTTGTCTTATCCAAGTGCCACATCCAGCATCATCATGACGCTGAACCCAACTGCAAAAAAGACGGTTCCGATGTTCGAGTGCTTCCCCTGCGACATTTCCGGGATCAGCTCCTCCACCACGACGTAGAGCATGGCACCCGCCGCAAAGCTGAGCAGATACGGCAATGCCGGGATGATAAATCCCGATGCCAGAATTGTGAGCACCGCGCCGATCGGTTCCACGATGCCGGACAGCACGCCTCCCCAGAACGCCTTTCCTTTTTTCATGCCCTCCGCCCGAAGTGGCATGGAGATAATCGCGCCCTCCGGGAAGTTCTGAATCGCAATTCCAAGGGACAATGCCAACGCAGCCATCGCAGAAATGTTTCTGTTTCCGGCAAGATATCCAGCATAGACGATGCCAACCGCCATTCCCTCCGGGATGTTATGAAGTGTCACCGCCAGCACCATCATGGTGGTGCGCTGCAATTTACTTTTCGGTCCTTCCGCGCTGTTACTGTGCTGATGCAGATGTGGGATAACATGATCTAACAGGAGCAGGAACAGGATTCCTCCCCAGAAACCGGTTACCGCCGGGACAAAAGCAAGCCGTCCCATCCCGTCAGACTGTTCCATCGCCGGGATCAGAAGGCTCCAGACAGATGCCGCCACCATCACGCCCGCCGCGAATCCGGTTAAGATACGCGAAAGCTGCTCGCTCATGTTCTTTTTCATGAAGAAAACGCAGGCGGCACCTGTGGACGTTCCTAAAAATGGAATTATGATTCCGTAACATACTGATAAATCCATACGACTTTTCCCCTCTTTCCTCTGATATGATTGTATGCTGCAGGCTTCTTTTTGGTACCTGACAGTTCGGTAATTAGTTCAAACCAACTCGCACTTCAACTATATATTTGTCAATTATGGAAGAAGTGTTCTATCTTTTTTCAAATTCGGGTTTGTTGGGAGACTACGCTGCCGGTCGGAAGGTTATGTGAGCCGGGGATGGGTGGGGCTTCCTACAGATTTCCATTGGGCTGAGAACTCCGAGAAGCCTCAGGACAGCGAATTCTCTCAGCAAAGGCTTCGAGAATACGCTTGAGTCTTCTCTCCGTAGCCCAGAGGATAATCTTCCGGAAGCCCCACCCATCCCCGACATTCGTTGCGTTATGGACGGCAGCTTGATTATCGACAAATCGGAATAAGATGCTATGTGAAAGACTGGTGGGAAGAACGGGGATATTACTAAAACAAAAAGAAAAACAGGAAGATTTTGTAAAGTATCTTCCTGTTTTTCTAAAGCA
>CAKRFH010000133.1:0-5896 GCA_934320555.1 uncultured Roseburia sp. | reverse complement strand
ACACCGGCGGTGTATACAGTTATGATGAGACAAGCCTTGCGGTTGGATATGTCGATATCAGGCAGAAGTAAATATTCAGAAAAAAATAGTTAAAAAAGAGATTGACAAATCAACATGAACGGTGTTCAGAAACAAATGAATGAAAACACAATTACAAGAGCCGCTACCGGATTGCTTTTGCAAACCAGTGCCGGCTCTTGTTTTCTGATTTTATATGATGTATGATGAAGCATATGATCTCGCAAAGGGATTTTTTTAGAGAAGGAGCAGTAAAAGAATGTCAAAAGATGAATATTTAATAACAGATAAACCTCTGAAAGCGTTGACTATTTTCGCAATGCCAATGATTCTTGGCAGCTTTTTTCAACAAGTATATAATATGGCGGATTCCATTATCGTTGGCCAGTTTGTTGGTTCCTCTGCGCTGGCAGCTGTTGGTGCCTGTGCAGCACTTACGAATGTTTTCATATGTGTAGCACTTGGTGCCGGTGTAGGTGCAGGAGTGCTTGTGAGCCGCTATTTTGGTGCCAGAAATTATAGCAAAATGAAAACAATTGTGTCTACATCACTGATCAGTTTTTGTATTTTAAGCATACTTCTTGGGGCGTTTGGTTTTGGTTTTTCCCGCCTGATGATGAGTTTATTACAGACGCCCGCGGATATACTCGACGAAGCAGTACTGTATCTGCAAGTCTATTTTGTGGGATTTCCGTTTCTTTTTATGTATAACATTCTATCTACCATGTTTACCTCAATCGGTGAGTCCAAAATTCCGTTGGGACTTCTGATATTTTCATCTGTATTGAATATTTTTATGGATTTTTGGATGGTAGCGGATCTTGGACTTGGGGTGTTCGGTGCAGCTCTCGCAACACTCATCGCACAGGGGATTTCCGCAGTGTTTTCGTTTTTGATTTTTCTTTACCGGATGCGTCGGTATAAGTGCCAGTATAGCTGGTTTGACAGACAGGAGTTACAATTAATGCTTCGAATTGCCATTCCATCAGTTCTTCAGCAGTCTACGGTATCAATCGGCATGATGATCGTACAGGCAGTGGTAAATCCTTTTGGTACACAGGCACTCGCAGGTTATGCAGCAACGATGAGAGTAGAGAATGTTTTTTCACTGATGTTTGTATCTATTGGAAATGCGGTATCACCATATGTTTCACAGAATCTTGGTGCAAAGAAAACCTCGCGTATTAAAGAAGGTTATCGTGCGGCATTGTTATTAGATGTATGCTTTGCAGTTCTTGCTTTCATAATGATTGAAACACTGCATACTCAGATCTCATCGTTATTCCTGGGCAAAGATGGAACAGCCTTAGCTTATCAGGTATCCGGTGATTATATGAGATGGCTTGGTTATTTCTTTATCTTTATGGGTATTAAGATGGCAACAGATGGAGTCCTTCGTGGACTTGGAATTATGCGTCCATTCCTGATTGCCAATATGGTAAATCTTGGGATAAGATTGTCGGTTGCTTTGATCTGCGCCCCTCGCTTCGGTATTGCATTTGTCTGGCTTGCCGTACCTGCAGGCTGGTTTGCAAACTTTTTGATTTCTTATGCAGCCCTTAGAAAGGCATGGCCAACTGACGAAACAGAACGCGCTGTATCATAGGTTGCATAGATTGGAACGACGGATTCATCTTTAGCATAAGAAGTATCCGGGGGTGCTGCTGTTATTAGCATTTAATTTTTTGCTTGTCTTATAACCGAGCAAATACAGAATATTCTCTTTCAGAATAAAACGATTCTGTTGAGTATGGGCATTATCCTCATAATATTTTGTATAGCTTACTTTGCCGCGAATGGCGGTAAAATAACCATCAAATCCGGAGAAATCAGATTCATGATAGGCGGCATATTCGGAGGTATCTCCAAAATAAATGCCAACTTCTTTCCGGCAAGCATTAACCATATGAAAAGAATAACAGGGATGTGATCCAAACGAACGGGGAAGAACTGTAAATCAGACAAATTCCTTGTAAAAAGGTAGGAATTGTAATATTTATCACCTAAATGAGAAACCGTATCAATAAGACTATTGACACGGTTTCTTTTTTTCTGTAAGATAAACTCAAAAGTTAGATACAACTAACTTAAAGGAAAAGGAGAGAAAAGTGAGCCAGGAAGTATATGAGATGATCACAAGATTAGACCGGGAACGGATTGAGACACATCTGGTTGTACAGTGTGCACCGATGATTTCAGGAATTAAGATATCCAATTTATTCAACGTGGAAAAACGGCTTGCAGCCCAGTTAAAACAGGTGTTGGAACGCTCCGGTATCTCTTATTATCTGCTGCTTGAGAGCGAAGATAAAGTAACATTTCTCGTATACAGAGAGGATGAACTGAAAGCATATCTGATGCAGGATCGTGTCTGTCAGTCGATGAAGAATTTCGGGTACGAAAGCCTGGATCTGACAGAAGTGTTGAAGCGTTTTCAGAAGCGTTATACAGAGTGCATGGAGCAGAAAGCAGAATTTCCTCATGAGATGGGACTGCTGCTCGGCTATCCGGTGGAGGATGTGGAAGGCTTCGTTGTGAACAGGGGACAGAATTATCTCTACTGCGGCTATTGGAAAGTATATGGCCACGTGGAGGAGAAGAAGGCTCTGTTCGAGAAATATGAGGAGGCGCGAAAGACACTGGTACAGTTCCTTGCAAAAGGGATGAACGTCTGTGAGATGGCTTCCATGTCATGGAAAAATGAAAGATTGCAGGCAGTGTGCACTGCTTAATTTTTTGAAAATAGGTTAGAATATACTAACTATAGCTGACAGAAAATGGCTGCAAAAGAAAGGCGGTCAAAAAGTGCCGGAGGGGAAATAACCGGGATACTTTGCGAAAGATTTTGCAATGCAGAGGAATGGAAGAGACCGGTGGACAGAACTTCGTGCCGTAAATAAAGGAGGATAACAAAATGGATAAAGTAACAATCGTATATTGGTCACAGTCAGGAAACACAGAAAGCATGGCAAATGCAGTGGCAGAGGGTGTCACAGAAGCAGGCAAGGAGGCTGAGGTAGTGGAAGTATCAAGTGCATCCTTAGATGACTTAAAAGCAGCCAAAGGCTTCGCATTAGGATGCCCGGCAATGGGATGCGAGGTGCTGGAAGAGAGCGAGATGGAGCCGTTCGTATGTGATGTGGAAGGCTTTGCAGCAGGCAAAACGATCGCTTTATTCGGTTCTTACGGCTGGGGTGACGGACAGTGGATGCGCGACTGGGTAGACCGCATGAGTGCAGCAGGAGCTACAGTTGTAAACGGCGAGGGTGTGATCTGCAACGAAGCACCGGAAGACGACACGTTAGAGGCATGCAAAGATCTTGGAAAGCAGTTAGCTGCCTTATAAACCGGCATTCTATTATTAGCAGTGGTAGTTGACGCCTGGGTAATTGCCCGGGAAGGAAACATTTTTAGAAAAACAGGAAATGGCTGGCTGTGGAAATACGAAATAAAAAAATGATTTCACAGCCGGCAAAAACGGAACAGAAACAAAACAACATGAAACCATAAGAAACTATAGAATCAAAATCATAAAAGAGATCAGACAAAAAGAACAGCTTAGAAAAATCAGGAGGACAGGTAAATGAGCGTAGTAATTATCGGTGGTCACGACAGAATGGTCTGTCAGTATAAAAAAATCTGCAAGGAGCACAAATGCAAGGCGAAGGTATTCACCCAGATGCCAGCCAAATTAAGCAGCCAGATCGGTTCGCCGGATCTTATTATTTTATTCACCAATACCGTTTCCCACAAGATGGTGAAATGTGCCGTGACAGAGGCGGAACGCAGCAATGCGGAGGTGATCCGGTGCCATACGAGCAGCGGAAGCGCACTGAATGAGATCTTAGAGAAGGTCTGCTAATATTGGAACTTTGGAAAATAGTTCATGACAATAGAATGCTCGCGAAGTGTGCATTCTATTGTTCTTGCCGAAAGAGACGGAATATGCTATCCTGTGACAGGAAAGAAAAGGGAATGAAGTTCTCCCTGGGTAATAGATTTACTCGAACCGCTTAGGAAAGCTGATGACTTCTGCAACAAAAAGAACGCAGAAAGTGTCAGCTTTTTTTGCGTATAAAAGGAGGAAAAAGATGTTATGTAGTATTTCACTTATTCTGATTGCAGGCATGTTCATGGGATGGGCCTGCAAAAAAATCAAACTGCCGGCGCTGCTTGGAATGTTACTTACCGGGATGATTCTTGGTCCTTATATGCTGAATCTGATCGATGAGAGCATATTGGAGATCTCTTCCGAACTTCGAAAAATAGCACTGATCATGATATTGACCAGGGCAGGGCTTGGACTGGATTTGTCAGAACTGAAAAAAATCGGAAGACCGGCAGTGCTGATGTGCTTTGTACCGGCAACTTTTGAGCTGGCAGGTATGCTTCTGCTCGCACCGAAACTCATGGGATTAACAGTGTTAGAAGCCGCAGTCATGGGCTCCGTCCTTGCGGCCGTCTCCCCGGCAGTGGTGGTTCCGAGAATGGTAAAACTGATGGAAGAGGGTTATGGGGTAAAAGAAGGAATCCCACAGCTGATTTTGGCAGGGGCATCAGTGGATGATGTGTACGTCATTGTTTTATTTTCCACTTTCGTAGGCATGATGCAGGGGGAACGCGCTTCCGTTATGAGTTTTATCAATATTCCGGTCTCGATTATCCTTGGAATTGCAATGGGACTTCTTCTCGGCTTTTTACTGGCCTACTTTTTCAAAAAAGTACATATCCGGGATACTTCGAAAGTACTTATGATGATAAGTATTTCGTTTTTACTTGTGACGTTCGAGGAGAAGCTTACGACAAGCATCACATTTTCTGCACTGATCGCGGTTATGTTCCTCGGAATAGGACTCAGACAAAAACGTGGAGAAGTAGCGGCAAGGATTTCCTTAAAGTATGGAAAAATATGGGTCGCTGCAGAAGTGTTTTTGTTCGTGCTGGTTGGCGCAGCCGTGAATATCAGCTATCTTGGAAAAGTCGGCATAAATGCAGTTTTGGTCATTATCGGGGCTCTTGTCTTCAGAATGCTCGGAGTCTTTGTCTGTCTGCTTGGGACAGATCTGAATGGAAAAGAGAGACTGTTCGCCATGCTGGCATACACACCGAAAGCAACCGTGCAGGCTGCCATTGGAGGAATTCCGCTTTCTATGGGGCTGCCATGCGGAGAAACAGTTCTTACGGTGGCAGTCCTTGCGATTGTACTTACGGCTCCGCTCGGGGCATTTGCGATCGATCTGATGTATGGGAGGCTGCTGAAAAAGAGGTGATGCAACAAATCTGGGTTTGTCATTCTCCCTTGCATATGGATAACAGCATACGAAGCCTGGATTCTGCCGACCGAAGGAATGGCAGAATCCAAGCACGGTAAGCGGCATCTATCTAAGTCTTTTTCTACCGGAAGCGGATTCTTCCGGGGTGAATGGCTAGCCTTCCCGCCTTGGATATAGGCTGTGGAGCCGCCCTGCCTAAAGTCAGTGAGCCGAAAGTGCGGTGTGCTCCCTACAAAATCCAGTTACGCCAGGCGTTCCGATGAGCCTCAGAACAGCAGATTCTCTCAGCAACGGCTTCGAGAATCCGCTTGAGTCTCATCTCCACGGCGTAGATGGATTTTTCCGGGAGCACACCACACTTCCGGCATCGGAGTATAACGCTTTGTAGGGCGGCATCGTCAGTTTTATGACCAAGGCGGGGAAAACTAGTCTGCACTACTTACGGTTTATGCTAGCACCTGTAAATCTAGTAGTAAGCTTACTTGGAGAATTGCCATAATTATCCTGAATGCTAAAAGATATCGTATTTGTCAATCAGGACATTCTTTTGATTGTGTCTACTGTTCGGTTTCAAAATATGCTCCGTATACATTTGATATCTGCAA
>CAKRFH010000132.1:0-6005 GCA_934320555.1 uncultured Roseburia sp. | reverse complement strand
TCCGCATCGTAGGGTATTGGCAGGGCGGCATCTGAAGTGTATCGACAAGTGGAAACTGGCTTCCCGGCTATCTTTACATTACAAAATAGCCAGTGCGTATTCCCCCTTTCAATTCCAATGCCAGCTGAGAAGTTAGTATGCTGTTTCGTATTAAGCTGGAGAAGATCTATTACAGCATCTAATCTGCTCATTCTGGCAGTATATTTCCTATGTACTTCTGATTCATACATATTTCTTTCCTGCTCCATACTTCATTTGCTGCGTTTAAGCTGCATTATTTCACATAAATTAAATTATGCTCTGCCCGGTAGCATGTTTAGCTTTTCACACAGTATATACGTTATATACCTGTCGATGGTTGGATTGTGTCATTCCTTCAATTGTCAGAACCATGTATCCCTGCTTTTAATGGCTTGTAAAACATTATCGATAAAACTATAGAATAAAGATCCACAGCTGCCGTCCATAACCTTCGTATGCCGAAAGAGAGCGGTACTTCCGGAGAAATATCCTCTACGCCACGGAGATGAGACCCTGGTTGATTCTCGAAGCCGTTGCTGAGAGAATCAGCCGCTTAGGGGCTCATCGGAGTTCTTGGCGTAATGGAATTTTGCAGGAAGTACCGCTCTCTTTCGGCTCACATAGCCTAACGTCCGGCAGCGTCCCTTAGTTAATGAAACCCCAGTTCCGAATACATTTCCCCTCTTGTAATTCCCACCCGGCAGAGCTATCATAAATTCATGACAATTGATATAGGAAAAATTTATAGCACACTATAAAAATAACATAATTTACGAACTGCCCATAACTGGGTATAATCTTGACTCATAAGAGGAGTAAAAAAGATCAGAAAAAATGGAGGTAAGAGATGAAAAAGAAGTTTTTAAGCATCGTACTGACAGCCGCATTGACCGCAACCCTATTTGCTGGATGTGGGGACAGCGCAGCGGACAATACGAACGGAAATCAGAGCGCAGAGCCGTCCACTGCAGCGCTTGAGGATGGCATTGAAGGAACCGCAGTCACAGAGGGAGAGTTAGACAACGAGATTCACATTGCAATCTCAGCAGCACCATCTACTTTAGACTGTAATATGACCAGTGCCGTGGTCACCAAGCAGATTGCATACAGCAACATCTTCGAGTCACTGCTCACCATGAAGTCCGATTTCTCAGTAGCATGTGAACTGGCAGAGTCTTACGAAGTAAGCGATGACAATACCGTATATACCTATCACCTGAGAAAAGGGGTTCCGTTCCACAACGGACAGGAGATGAAGGCAGCCGATGTAGTTGCTTCCATGAACCGCTGGATTGATAACTATGGAAATGCAGCTTCTTTAGTCGGGGATGCCAGATTTGAGGAAGTGGATGATTACACCGTACAGATCACACTCGATACACCGAGCATTTTCTTAAACGAGCTGATCGCGGGAGCAGGAAATACCGCTATTATCTTCCCGGCATCCAGCCTGGATTCTGTAGATCCGGATACCGGAATGCTGACAGAATACATCGGAACAGGACCTTACAAATATGATGACTGGGTAACAGACCAGTACATCAAACTGACAAAGTTTGACGATTATGTACCTTACGGAACCAAGGGCGAGATCGATGGATACGCAGGTTACAAGGAAGCAGCCGTTGAGACGGTTTACTATGATTTCGTTCCGGAGAATTCCACCAGAATTTCCGGTCTTCAGACGGGTGAGTATGATTTCGCATACCGACTGCCAACCGATAACTATGAGCAGTTCGACGGACAGAGTGATTACATTATTTATAAAGAGGTAGCTGGTTATCCGGCTCTTGTATACAACAAGAAAGCAGGCATCGCTTCCAATCCGACCTTCCGTCAGGCGGTCAACGCAGGACTCAATTGCGAGGACATTCTTCTGACCATGTATGCAGATCCGGCATTCTACCGGTTAGACGGTTCCTTGATGATCAAGGAGCAGGCACAGTGGTACACAGAAGCCGGTACAGAGAATTACAATGTGAACGATGCAGAGAAGGCACAGAGTCTGTTACAGGAAGCAGGATATGGCGGCGAGCCATTCACCATCCTTGTGACAACCGATTATCAGGAGTTCTATGATGCAGCGATCATCATTCAGCAGCAGTTGCAGGCGATCGGCATCGACTGTGAAGTGGATGCATGCGACTGGTCAACCTTCCTTGAGAAGAGAGCGGACGAGACAAAGTATGACGCATTCATCACAACATTCTCTACAAACGCACTGCCAACACAGCTCTCCTTCTATAATCCGGAATGGGCTGGCTGGACATCAGATGAGGAAGTTATTCAGGGCGTTGCTGATTTCTATGCAGCAGGAAGCTTAGAGGATGCGATTTCTACCTGGAACGATTTACAGCAGTTCACACTGACAGACGGACAGGAAATCTCCAAGTTCGGTGATTATCAGTTGTATTCTGTTTCCACTGCAAAAGTAGCGCATCTGGCATATTTCCAGGGACCGCTTGTATGGAGCGCAGAAGTTTATAAATAAAGGGGAGCAAGTGTGAACGAATTCTTGTTCACAAATGTCTGCCAGGCAGGAAAAAGAAAGGAAAAGATACGGGAGGGATGGAGATATCTCTCCGGTATCTTTTAACTGTATTATGAAGAAATTTATTTTAAAACGGATTTTATCTTTAATACCGACGTTATTCCTCGTATCGATCGTCATTTTTTCCCTTATCCATCTGACACCGGGTGACCCGGCAAGAGCGATCCTCGGTGATCTGGCAACAGAGCAGGAGGTGGAAGCTCTGCGGGATGCCATGGGATTAAATGATCCGCTCCCGGTACAGTATGTGGAGTGGATCAAAGGGGTCTGTCATGGAGATCTCGGGGACTCTATTTTCATTCAGCAGCCAATGACGCAGATCATCAGGGAGCATCTCGTTCCGACCATCAATCTGACGATTTATGCGATGGTGATCGCGATTGCCGTGGCGATTCCGTTCGGCGTCTATGCGGCGAAGAAGAAGGGCGGTGCCTTCGACAGTGCGGTCTCAATTTTCACACTGGCGGGAATTTCCGTACCAAGCTTTCTGATGGGACTTTTCCTGATTTTGATCTTTGCCGTGAAGCTGAAATGGCTTCCGGTTGCAGGATATAAGACGATTGCAGAGGCGGGATTCCTCACCCATATCCGGTATCTGACGCTTCCGGCGATCTCGCTGGGACTGATGCAGGCGGCGCTAATCACGCGAATGACGAAGAACTCCATGCTTGAGGTGTTAGGCAGCGACTATATGAAGATGGCGTTAGCGAAAGGTGTGAAGGAGAAGGTGCGGATCTGGAAGCATGCATTCCGGAATGCACTGATTCCAATCATCACCGTCATCGGTCAGAGCTTCATCGCCCTGCTTGCAGGAGCGACCGTTGTGGAAAACGTATTTAACATCCCTGGAATCGGTCAGCTTGTGATCAACTCGGCAGGACGCAGGGACTATGAGGTCATTCAGGCGACGATCCTTGTTGTGGCAGTGATGAGTGTCTTGGTCAATCTGGTCGTAGATATTTTATACGGATTTATAAACCCTCGAATAGACTTGGAGTAGATATGATAGGAAACGATAAGAAACATAAATTTTTGGAAAATAACCTGGCGGTCATCGGGGCAGTCTTAATCTCTGCTATGGTGATTCTTGCAATCTTAGCGCCAGTCATCTGCCAGGATCCGCTGGCGGTAAGCCCGGCGAACCGCCTGAAGGCACCGTCCGGGGCACATATTTTCGGCACGGACTCCTATGGAAGGGATCTTTTCTCACGCGTCCTTTACGGAGCACGGATCTCGATGGTCGCAGGCTTTTCCGTTGTCATCATTGCTGTGCTGGCAGGTGTGACGTTAGGACTTCTCGCAGGCTATTATAAGAAGACGGATGCGGTTATCATGCGCGTGTGCGACAGCTTAAAGGCGATCCCGTCCGTCCTGCTCGCGATCGCGTTAATGTCTTTTCTCGGTGCGAGCACGAAGAACGTCATCTTAACACTTGCGATTGTCAATATCCCGGACATTGCGCGTATTACAAGATCACAGACGCTTGTAGTGAAAAATCAGCTTTACATAGAAGCGATGAAAGCATCCGGCGCATCCCCGTTCCGTATCATTGTGTGCCATATCCTGCCGAACGTGATCTCGGCGGTCATTGTACAGGTATCCTTCGTGTTTGCAAGCACGATCATCACAGAGGCGGCATTGTCATTTTTAGGTGTGGGAGTTCCTGCACCGCAGGCGAGCTGGGGCAACATTCTGTATGAGGGCAAGGACGTCATGTTCAAAGCGTGGTGGATGATCGTATTCCCGGGTATTTTTACTGCGGTCTCCGTATTCGGGCTGAATATGTTAGGCGACGGTATCCGGGATGTCTTAGATCCGAAGAGCAACTAAGAGCGCAGAGAGGCATAGAACAAGTATGGAAAAGAAAGTAATAGAAGTGGAGAACCTGTCGACGGTTTTCCGACCGAAAAAAGAAAAAATCAGGGCGATCGACGGGGTCTCTTTCTCTGTCTGTCAGGGAGAGATGGTTGGCATCGTTGGAGAGTCCGGCTGTGGAAAAAGTGTGACGAGCCAGTCCATTATGCGCCTCTACGATGAAAAAGAGGAGGCTGCGTATTCCGGAAGCGTGAAGTTCGAGGGCAGGGACCTGATGCAGATTCCGTACAAAGAGATGGATCAGGTGCGCGGCAATCAGATCGCCATGATCTTCCAGGATGCCTTAAGCTCTTTAAATCCGGTTTATACGGTGGGTGATCAGGTGATGGAAGCAATCCTCATCCACCAGAATGTGGATAAGAAGACTGCCTGGGAAAAAGCGGTGGATATGTTGACGCGAGTCCGCATCTCCGAACCGGAAAAAAGAATGAAACAGTATCCGCACGAGCTCTCCGGCGGTATGCGCCAGCGTGTCATGATCGCGATCGCACTGTGCTGTGAGCCGAAGCTTCTGATCGCGGACGAGCCGACGACGGCGCTCGATGTAACCGTGCAGGCACAGATCATGGATCTGATGCAGGAGCTGAAGGAGGCACAGAATATGGGTGTTATCCTCATCACCCACGATATGGCAGTCGTTGCGGAGAACTGCGACAGGGTTATCGTCATGTATTTGGGACAGATGGTGGAGGAAGCAGACGTGGTGGAAATCTTCGAGCACCCGATGCACCCGTACACGATCGGTCTGATCCGTTCCATCCCGCAGATGACAACAGACCCGAAGGAAGAGCTGTACATGATCGAGGGAAGCCTGCCGCTTCTGACACAGATTGAGAAAGGGTGCAGGTTCGCTTCGAGATGTCCGCATGCGACGGACAAATGCAGGGAAGAGGAACCAGAGTGGAGAGAGATCAGTGATGGACACAGCGTGAGATGTCATTTTCC
Source organism: uncultured Roseburia sp. (assembly GCA_934320555.1). Lineage (GTDB taxonomy): Bacteria > Bacillota > Clostridia > Lachnospirales > Lachnospiraceae > Roseburia. The sequence continues at coordinate 613 of CAKRFH010000132.1, read as the reverse complement.
ACAGAACAGGGAATAGCAGGAGTATGGGAATGGACGAGAGAAAAGTAATCGTAAAAGCAGAACATATAAAGAAGTATTTCCCTGTGAAGGGAGTCGTTGGAAATAAAAAAGTGTCGGTCAAAGCGGTGGACGATGTATCGCTGACCGTGTACGAAGGCGAGACAGTCGGACTGGTCGGCGAGACCGGATGTGGAAAGAGTACGCTCGGAAGGACGATCTTAAAGCTGACCGAACCGACAGACGGAACGATCTATCTGGAGGGGGAGGATATCACCCACTATTCTGAGAGAAAGCTCCGCGGATACAGACAGAAGATGCAGATCGTATTTCAGGATCCGTACAGCTCCTTAGACCCGAGGCAGACGATCGGGAAAGCGCTTGAGGAAGTGTTAAAGATTCAGGGAATCCGGGAAAACTGCAAAGAGAAGGTGCTTGAAACCTTAGAACTTGTCGGCCTCTCTCCGGAAGTCTACAACCGTTATCCGCATGAATTTTCCGGTGGACAGAGACAGCGTGTCGGCATTGCAAGGGCGCTGATCTTAAATCCGGTATTCCTCGTGTGTGATGAGCCGGTCTCCGCGCTGGATGTTTCTGTACAGGCGCAGATCGTGAA
>CAKRFH010000131.1:0-6383 GCA_934320555.1 uncultured Roseburia sp. | reverse complement strand
TGCGTAGCTCAGCTGGATAGAGCACTTGGCTACGGACCAAGGTGTCGGGAGTTCGAATCTTCTCGCGCACGTATGAGTGGGACTGTTTATACAGTCCCTGTTTTTTTGTCCTACAACGAACAGGTTCAGGGAAAGAATTCTTTGACAAGGAAGACTGGACAAATATTGTGAAAAAAGATAGAGGGTATGCAGGAAGATGAGTGAGATAACAGCAGAAAGAAAAAAGAGAATAGATTTTCTGGATTATATGAAAGCAGCCTGTGTCATTATGGTAATTATCACACATTATGACTGGCACGATAAAACAACGCCGATATTTACGATGCTGATTAATATGGCAGTTCCGGTTTTTATGATTATAAGCGGCTATAATTTTGCCATGTCCAACAGAAAGAAGACTGGCGGAAAATTTGGGGAGATGTATGCGTGGAGAATGATGAAACCTAAACTGGTGCGATTTCTTGTCCCATTTTTTACAGTTTGTCTGGTAGAGATTGTTATGCTGCTTCTGGAGGATAAAAATATACATCCGTTCCGGATCTTTCTGATGGGAGCGTATGGCCCGGGAAGTTATTATGTGCCAATTATGATGCAGTTGTTGATCCTTTTCCCGATTATTTACAAACTTGTGGAAAAGAATGCACTGCTTGGTGTTACAATGGCAGGAATAGCAAATTTGACATTTGAAATTGCAGTAAACTGTCTGCATATAGAGAAGTATTATTACAGACTGAGTATCGGCAGATATTTATTGTTGATCGCATTCGGGTGCTATCTGTATCTGCATCCGGAGCACCGCGTCAGCAGACGGCAGATGGCAGGGATGTTTCTGGTTGGTCTGGGATACCTGATTATGGTGTTTGGCTTTGACAGGGAGCCTCTTATTTTCGAATATTGGCTGCCAACGGCGATGCCAGTTGCATTTTATATTTTCCCGATTGTCATACTGCTTTTCCGCAAATTTTATCATGTGACAATTCCTGGCAGGATCGGAAATCTGCTCACATGGATTGGACAGGCATCCTATCATATTTTTCTTGTACAGATGGTATACTATCATTTTGAACTGGGTGGGAAAATGATGGACATGCAGTGGTATGTTGCAATCCCGTTTCATGTTCTGGTGTCGGTAACAGCAGGACTGGCATTTTATGAAGCAGATAACCGTTTTATCCGTTCTATGAGAAACATGAAATACAGATTGAAAGCAAAACTGGCATAGTAGATAAGCGAATATGGCTCGAAAAAAGAAAGATGCATAAATTCCCCGGATTTTCAGATACTATGTTACGTTCACAGTAATGTGGATGGTAAAAAGAAATAAGGTAGAAAAACAAGGAGGAATTTCAAATGGCAAAGAACAAGAGTCAGAGCGGAAGTAATTATCAGGCAGAGGACTGCCACGACAGCATGGGTGGACAGAATAAGAGCTCCAATAAGAGCACGAACAGAAGCACGAATAAAAGCGCTAATAAGGCAACTGATAAGTTGACAGATAAGATGTCAGATTCTTACGGCTCGAAGCAGTAATGAAAAAATAGCATGCAAGCAGTCACGACGGGCAGAAAAACAGCATAGAATGTACTGTGCGAAAGAAAATCTGAGTATGATCCAAATGCAGATTTTCAGGTGACAAAGCGCAGAACAGCGAAAAAAGATACCGGAAAGCAGCCGGTATCTTTTTTTATTCATGGCAATCGAATGTTTCATTCAATTGTATGGTTATTGCGCACAATCTTCACAGCGTAAATTGGAGTTTTGTAATTGGCTAATAGAAGATGTGTAAAGAGAGGGGAGTCATATATGGGATTTTATACCATCTATCCAAGAGATATACAGAGTGTCTGTTTTCAAAAAAGGGCGAAAGTCGTGGATGTCCGGGAGCCGGAAGCATACAGGATATATCACTACAGAGGGGCGGTGAATGTCCCATACAGGGAGGAGGAAGGCTGGGGGCGCTGTTTTTTGAAAAACCGGGCACTGATTTTATATTGCGAGTATGGAAGTACAAGTCTCTTAGCGGCAAGGCAGCTTGGAAAAGAAGGATATGAAGTGTATACAGTGATTGGAGGCGCAAAAGCGATGCAGGAATATTTTAGCAATTGACAGTTGAAAATAGAACAGATAATATAAAAGTATGTTTTTGGAACTATTTACGAAGAGGAGATTTCAGTGAGAACATTTGAATTACTTGTGCCTTGCCATTTCGGGTTAGAGGCAGTGTTAAAAAGAGAAATATACGATCTTGGTTATGAGATCACAAAGGTAGAAGACGGAAGAGTGACGTTTGAGGGAGATGAGGAGGCAATCTGCCGGGCCAATATTTTTCTGCGCACGGCAGAGCGTGTCTTAATCCAGGTGGGAAGATTCAAGGCAACAACCTTTGAGGAATTGTTTCAGGGGATTAAGAACCTTCCATGGGAGGAATATATCCCGGAGGACGGAAAGTTTTGGGTGAAGAAGGCATCCTCCATTAACAGTAAGCTGTTCAGCCCGTCCGATATCCAGTCAATCGCAAAGAAGGCGATGGTGGAGCGGATGAAGCAGAAGTACAGAAAAGACTGGTTCAAAGAGGATGGGGCACCATACCCGGTCCGGATTTTCCTGTTAAAGGATGAGGTGACAGTTGCATTGGACACCTCCGGAGATTCGTTACATAAGAGGGGATACCGTACCATGACGAGCAAGGCACCGCTGACGGAGACATTGGCGGCAGCGTTGATTCTGCTGACGCCGTGGAGGGCGAACCGGATTCTTGTGGATCCGTTCTGCGGAAGCGGTACATTTCCGATCGAGGCAGCCATGATCGCAGCGAATATCGCACCGGGCATGAACCGGGAATTTACGGCAGAGCAGTGGACGAACCTGATTGACCGGAAGCTGTGGTATGAGTGCGTGAAGGAAGCGGAGGACATGATCGACACAGAGGTCGAAGTGGACATCCAGGGATATGATATTGACGGAGATGTGGTGAAGGCGGCAAGGGAGAATGCGAAGCGTGCCGGTGTGGATCATATGATCCATTTCCAACAGCGTGCTGTGGCAGATCTGAACCACCCGAAGAAATATGGCTTTCTTATTTCTAATCCGCCATACGGGGAGCGGTTAGAGGACAAGGCAGACCTTCCGGCGCTGTATACACAGATCGGAGAGGCTTACCAGAGACTTGACTCCTGGTCGATGTTTCTGATCACCAGCTATACAGACACAGAAAAATATATTGGAAGGAAGGCAGACAAGAATCGTAAGATTTATAACGGTATGCTGAAAACCTATTTCTATCAGTTTTTAGGACCGAGACCTCCTAAAAAACAAAAGTAAGGAAACATTTGATACATGAAATATTCAAAAAGATATATTGCCTTTACTTTGATTGTGGCAATTGCTTTATTGATCAAATTTAATACTGTTTCAGAATCCTATCAGCGTGTGGACAGTTTCCGAGGAGCAGATCTTGAGGCGGAAACATGGAATCCGCTGATTGCAGAGAGCGTCAATGAAAATCTGCTATCGGTCGTGATTGACAACAAAGAATACACGAATGAGAAGTATCATTTTTATATGAATTCCAACCTGAATATTATGGTTCCGGTCACGATCCTGCGGGATGCGTTAAATTGCAGCGCACATATTTATGATGGTGACAGACTGTTAGTAGAGAAGCATAATAAGGAACTTTCATTTTCCTTAGATGCCGGGGAAGTGTTGGTAAATGGAAAACGGGAGCCAATCGTATCCCCGTTTATCGAGGAGGAACAGCAATATTATGTGAGCCTGAATGACCTGTCACAGTATCTGGATTATTCCTACTCCTGGAATATACAGGAAAATGAAGCGCAGGCGGCAGACGTGTCGGAGAGCGCGGCGCTGATCCCAACACGCTATGATCTGCGGGAGCGCGGGAGAGTTTCCGGGGTCAGAAATCAGGGCTCTTATGGGACGTGCTGGTCGTTTGCGGCGCTTGGAGCGATGGAGTCTGTGCTGCTCCCGGAAGAGAACTGTCAGTTCTCTGTGGATCATATGACGTTAAACAATGGCTTTAACCTGACGCAGAAAGACGGCGGTGAATATACGATGGGAATGGCATATCTCGCTGCCTGGAAGGGACCGGTTTTCGAGGCGGATGACCCATATGGAGACGGGGAGACGGATGAGAGCCTGACAGCGGTGAAACATGTGCAGGAGATGCAGGTTATCGATGGAAAGGATTATGAGAAGATCAAGGAGGCTGTATTCAAATACGGAGGCGTACAGACTTCCATTTATAATGCATTGAAGAGTTCGCAGGCAAGATCGCCGTATTATAACCGTGCGACCAGTGCGTATTGTTACATCGGTACGGAGAAGCCAAATCATGATGTCGTGATCGTCGGCTGGGATGACAGCTATTCGAAGGATAACTTTTCGATGGATCTCGAGGGGGACGGTGCCTTTATCTGCCAGAACAGCTGGGGAAGTGAATTCGGGGAAGATGGATTCTTCTATATCTCCTATTATGACACTAATGTGGGAACGCATAATGTCGTGTATACAGGAATTGAGAATACGGACAATTACGACCATATTTACCAGAGTGATCTGTGTGGCTGGGTAGGACAGCTCGGCTATAATAAGGAGACGATTTACGGCGCGAATGTCTACACGGCGGGGTCTGATGAGAATCTTGTGGCGGCAAGCTTTTATGCGACCGGAAAAGACTCTGAGTATCAGCTCTATCTTGTAAAGAATTTTGAAAATGTGGAATCCCTAAGCAGCATGAAACCGGTCGCATCCGGCAAGCTCAGTAATGCAGGATATTATACAATCCCGTTTGAGCAGGAGATGGCGGTGGAAGCGGGGGAACGCTATGCGGTGGTGCTTTATATCAGTACACCGGGAGCAGTGCATCCGCTCGCAGTTGAATATAAGGCGGATGAATCAACGAAAAATGTGATTTTAGATGACGGGGAAGGCTATGTCAGTCCGAACGGATTTGAATGGGAAGATGTGAAGAACATTGAAGATTCTAATATCTGCCTGAAAGTTTTCAGTAAGAACCAGTAGGAAAAGAGAGGAACAAAAGGATGAAAGAGATTATTTTTGCAACCGGGAATGCAGGGAAAATGAGAGAGATCCGGGAAATTATGGCAGACCTGAAGGTGCCGGTGCGCTCCATGAAGGAAGCGGGCATAGATGTGGATATTGTGGAAGACGGGACCACTTTTGAAGAGAACGCTATGATCAAAGCGAGAGCTGTGGCAAAAGAGACAGAGGGCGCCGTTGTGATGGCAGATGATTCCGGACTTGAGGTGGACTATCTGAATAAAGAACCGGGCATCTATTCCGCACGTTATCTCGGGGAGGATACTTCTTATGAGATCAAGAACCAGACGATCATCGACCGGCTGGCAGGAGTGCCGAAGGAGAAGAGAACCGCACGGTTCGTCTGTGCGATCGCTGCAGTACTTCCAGATGGCAGGGAGCTTGTGACGCGCGAGACGATCGAGGGCTATATCGGGGAGAAACCGGCAGGCGAAAATGGATTTGGCTATGATCCGATTTTCTATGTGGATGAATACGGATGCTCCACAGCAGAACTTTCCGAGGAGCAGAAGAATGAAATCAGTCACCGCGGCAAAGCGTTGCGTGCCATGAAAGCAAAGCTGGTAAAGGAATTAGCATGAGAGTTCTGATCATTAGTGATACGCACAGAAAACATGAAAATCTTATGAAAGTGTTAGAACGTGTAGAGCCGATTGACCTTCTGATCCATCTTGGGGATGCGGAAGGTTGTGAGGACTATATTGCGGAGCAGGCGGGATGTCCGTTAGAGATCGTTGCGGGAAACAACGATTTCTTTTCTGCGCTCCCGCGGGAGAAGGAGCTGACACTCGGGAAATACAGAGTACTCCTCACACATGGGCACTATTATTATGTGAATACGGGGATTGAGGATATCGAGCGAGAGGCAGAGGGAAGAGGCTTTGATATCGTTATGTTCGGTCACACACACCGCCCGGTCATTGACTATCACAGGGGAGTCATTGCCATGAACCCAGGAAGTCTTTCCTATCCGCGGCAGGAGGGGAAGAGACCGTCTTACATCTTAATGGATATTGATGATAAAGGGGAAGCGCAGTTCGAGATCGAATATCTGTAGGGCATCGGAAGTGCCGGAAATCCGCGAAAAATGACTGCCTTGAAAGAATCTGCAAAAAAAATAAAAATTTATGAAAAAAAGTGTTGACATTTTTCTGGGACTCATATATAATAACTCTTGCGTCACGGTTGAGACAGAAAAATCTCGCTGTGAAAGGCATTGAAATGAATCCTTCGGGGTGTGGCTCAGCTTGGCTAGAGCGCCTGGTTTGGGACCAGGAGGTCGCAGGTTCGAATCCTGTCAC
>CAKRFH010000130.1:0-6426 GCA_934320555.1 uncultured Roseburia sp. | reverse complement strand
AGCTCCGGGGGTTTTGATGCGCCTGGGCAGCAGCATTGACACGCGGTGTGCAGAAGCACAGTGGCTGTTATGTGACGATCAGGCATTACTGCTGTAATAATCAGGAATTTGAACGTTGTACAATGAGTGCATGTGTAAACGAAAGACCACTGCGTGAGATCTATCTGAAAGGCTTAGAGATCGCCGTGAGGGAATGACATGCATGTGACCAATATCATACAGTCTATTTTAGACAGTATATCCAGAAAGAATATATGCACTGACTGCGCGTATGACAGGTTTTTGACAACAGTAAAAAAGAAGAAGTACTTCCCGGAAAAAAGGGAAATACTTCTTCTTTTTCGTGACAATAAGATAGTTGCGAAACATAAATTCTATTATTGGAACAGCGGTATTTCACCGAAATTTGAACTTATGGTGTCACCGTTGTGCCATCTCCGCTTCCGGTTGTGGAACCAGAGGAGTGATCCCCTCCACTGGTTCCGGTTCCATCCGAAGTGATATGATCTCCGGCTCCGGTGCTGTCTGTGCCGGAACTGGTATCAGATCCCTGGCTAATTCCGGTATTAGCATCTCCGTTGCCGGAATTAGCATCATTATGATTGTCGTTATTGTTATCCGAGGTGCCGCTTCCAGCGTCGGGGCTGATCGGATTAATTCCCAACGAAGGGAAGGAGAAGGAACCGGTGTAGCTGGAGTTGGATTCATTGTGTACGGTACAGGTCTGGCTTAAGAACTCATCAGTAAGCAGATAAGGACCGTCCTCTGTGTTGGCAGAGCCGCCGATGACATAGACACCGGTAGTGATCGTGTCTGCCGGGCAGTAGCTTCCTGCGAGCATGCCGGATGCGGTGCAGATATTAGCTACGGTATGATGGTCACAGTATTCCGTAGGTTCAGTGCCCTTCGCAAAATATTCCGTGATGACACAGTTGCCACGGGGATCGTTGCTGCATACCCCCTCAATCGGAAGTTTGCCGGATTCCTTACATACGGCAACAGCTACAATATCAGATGGCTGTGTGAAGTCTGCGTAAGGCAGATCTTCATGCAGTCTGCTCATAACGGCTTTCCAGATACGCTTCGGATAGTCTGTATCGTGTCCTTTCTGGACGGAGTTGTCATCGTAACCACCCCATACAGCACAGGTATAATAAGGTGTATAGCCTGCAAACAAAGCGTCACGGCTGCTTGTGGTAGTACCGGATTTTCCGGCCTGAGCCATGGAGCTTCCAAAGTATGCCTTCTTACCGGTTCCGGATGTCATGACATCCTCCATGGCGCTTGTTAAGAGCCATGCGGTTGTCTCCTTAATGACGGTGTGCGACTCGGAGTTAGTATTGTCGAGCAGCACATTTCCATTATGGTCGAGGATCTTTGTGTAGAACTTCGGCTTAATGTAAGTACCGCTGTTGGCAATCGCTGCATAGGCGGCGGTCAGTTCAAGGTTGGAGACACCGAGGGTGATACCGCCGAGTGCTAATGACTCTGTGATATCTCTGGAATCCACGGTAGTAAAGCCATAATCCTGTACATATTGCCAACCGAGCTCTTTGCCGATCTGGGCGAGTGTTTTTACGGTCACAATATTGATAGAGCTTGTGATCGCCTCCCTCAAAGTGGTAAATCCGCGGTAGCGCCTGTCATAGTTGTTGACCGGTGTCTCTGTGCCGGTGTAATAGAAAGGTGCATCATCCTGTACGGAGGCAAGGGTAAGTCCGCCGGCATCAAGTGCTGCGGAGTAGGCAGCGATAATCTTAAAAGTAGAACCTGGCTGTCTGGTCGTATCTGTAGCACGGTTTAACGTCTTATTTCCGGTCTTGTCACCGCGGCCGCCGACGATCGCCTTGACTTCGCCTGTTGACTGGTCAATGATCGTGAGGGATGCCTGTGGCTGAAGCGTGTACACAAGAGCCTCACTGCCTTCGACAATCGTATCCCCCTCCTGCATGATATCTGCCTTATACTGCTCAATTGCTTCTGCGGCAGCTTCCTCGGATGCAAAGTTGATGGAATAAGACTTGCTCTTATAGTGTGCGCTCTCCGGGTTCCTATAATAGGAAAGCATTGTCTGCTCACTGTAATTTTTTACCGTGCCATCAGCAGACCGGATGGATACGCGGTAGGAGAAGGAAGTCGTAGGTGTTTCGGAATAATTGTCCTGATTATTGACCTCCTCGTCTGCAATCTGCTGGATTGCCATATCTTGTGTGGAGTAAATGGTGAGACCACTCTGATAGAGCGCTTTGTAAGCCTGGGTCTCTGTGTATCCCTTCTGGGCAACCAGATCGTTGATGACCTGGTCAGTCAGTTCATCAATAAAGTAGGAATTGATATTAGTTGCCTGCAATTCGATGTTTACGAGCTGGATGCGGTCGTATACATTATCTGCCATCGCTTCATCGTATTCGCTCTGCGTAATCCAGCCCTGGTCACGCATATTCCGAAGTACCTTTTCCCGACGCTCGGCGTTCTTGTCCGGATTTGTGATCGGGTTGAACTTATTCGGACTCTGGGTGATCGCTGCGAGAACGGCACATTCGGAGAGAGTCAGATCTGAGACTTCTTTTCCAAAATAACGTTCGGATGCAACTGCGACACCGAGGGTGTTCTGTCCGAGGTTGATGGCGTTCAGATAATTTTCCATGATCCAGTCCTTGTCCACCTTCTTCTCTAACTGGATGGCAAGATACTGCTCCTGAATCTTACGTTCAACCTTGTCCGCCGGGGAGCGCTCGCTGGTCCATTCTGTGAAGACAGTATTCTTCAAAAGCTGCTGGGTAAGGGTACTGGCACCTTCAGAGAAACGTCCGGATGTGATGCCGACAAAAGCAGCTCGCGCGATACCCTGAATATCAATACCGTGATGGTCATAGAACCGGGCATCCTCAATTGCAACGAAAGCGTGCTGCAGATTCAGCGGGATCTCATCGATCGTGACATTCTTACGGTTGGAACCAGAAGCAACTAAGGTTGCGGTCTGATTTCCCTGATTGTCTAGTACAACGGAGAGGTATCCGGTCGGGGTCGCATCAATATCATCTATAGATGGCGCTGAGTCCAGAATACCTTTAAAGACACCGAATCCAAGGCTTCCGCCAATAATTACAACTGCGAAAAAGCAGACAAGAAGCGCTTTACAAAAAGTTACATGGAGCTTTTTGCGAAAGACAACGCCCTTGGAGGTCAGCTCAGACTGACGCTTTTTCGCGCCTTTCTTTCCATAATTCATAATTTAGGTCTCCTTTTTTGTGTAAGTCAAAAATTCACCGTCTATGTATTATACCAAATAATGCGTACAGAATAAAGAAAAAAGTGAAAAACACCCTTTTACTTGCGTGTTATAGACTTTTTATGCTAGTATTCTATATCATGTGTTGGAAAAGAGGAAGCCGGGTTACGGTACAGTTTGCCTGGAATGAGAGCCGGTTCGCATTTTGTTTCGCAAAACAAGGAGGAATTATGAAAACAGTATATACAGGTGGACAGGGAGAGATTGTTGAGAAAAAATCCCGTTTTATCGCAACAGTCCGTCCGGTTTCCAATGAGGAGGAAGCCGTTGCATTTATAGGTGAGATGAAGAAGAAATACTGGGATGCCAGACATAACTGTTCGGCATTTGTCATCGGGGACAGACAGGAGATCAGCAGATGCTCGGATGACGGGGAACCGGCACAGACGGCAGGACGTCCGATGCTGGACGTATTATTAAAGGAAGAGATCCATAATGTCTGTGTGGTTGTGACAAGATATTTCGGCGGAACATTGCTTGGAACAGGCGGTCTTGTGCGCGCATACCAGAAGGCAACGCAGGAAGGGCTTGCTGCCAGTGTGATCATTGATAAGAGGGAGGGATACCGGTTGACAATCGGGACGGATTACAATGGGCTTGGAAAGTTGCAGTATCTCGTGGCGAAGGAGAACCTGACAGCGTTAGATACGGTATACACGGATAAAGTCGAGATGATTTTGATGGTTCCGAAGGAACAGAGAGCGGATTTTGAAAAAAAAGTTGTGGAGGCAACCAACGGAAATGCCGATATTTCGTGGGGTGACGAGGTATTATACGCGATTGTCGAAAAAAAATTAAAAATCTTTGAAAAAAATGCTTGACATTTTTGATGCGTTCCTCTATAATAGCTATTGTTGACGGCGCAACAGCCGAGACAAACACTTAGGGCTATCGCCAAACGGTAAGGCAACGGACTCTGACTCCGTCATTTCAAGGTTCGAATCCTTGTAGCCCTGTCAGGAAGCACCACGAAAGTGGTGCTATTTTCATATTCTGGGATAATTTTAAAAGGAGAGACAACATGTATCAGTTTGACAGCCGGGTAAGATACAGTGAAGTGAACAGTGAGAAGCAGATGACGCTTGTGGCACTTGTGGACTATCTGCAGGACTGCTGTACATTCCAGTCGGAGGATATGGGAATTGGGGTGGACTATCTGTCAGCGCATCACTGCGCCTGGGTGCTTTCCTCCTGGGAGATTAAGATTGTCCGTTATCCTAAGCTTGCAGAGCATATTACGGTTGCAACATGGCCATATTCTTTTAAGGGATTTTACGGATACCGTAATTTCACGATCTGCGATGAGGCGGGAGAGGTGTGTGCTTATGCGAATTCCGTGTGGGTATTCATGGATACGGAGAAGATGCGCCCGATGCGCATCACACCGGAAGTACAGGAAGCGTATGAGAAGGTCATCGAACCGCAGATCGAGGACGACTGGGCAGACCGGAAGGTGGAGGCGGCAGAAAAAGGCGTGCAGAAAGCTCCTGTGACTGTACAGCATTTCCATATTGATACGAACCATCATATGAATAATGGCAAGTATATTCTTGTGGCGGAGGGATTTTTATCGGACGATGATCCGGTGGAGAGCATCCGCGTGGAATATAAGAAGGCAGCAGTTTTAGGGGATGTGCTGTATCCTTTTGTTTTCACGGAGGGAGACCGGGTGACAGTAACGCTTGCCGATGAACAAGAGAAACCATACGCAACCATACAGTTTAAGAGGAAGAGAGAATGTTAAAATTAGGAGAATATCAGAAACTGACAGTAATCAAACGGGTAGAATTTGGTGTGTATCTCGCAGAGACAGAAGATACGGAGAGACGTGTCCTTCTCCCGGCGAAGCAGGTGCCGGAGAACACGAAGATCGGGGACGAGCTCGAAGTTTTCTTATATAAGGATTCGAAAGACAGACTGATTGCAACGACAAACCAGCCGAAGATCACGCTTGGAGGACTTGCAGTTTTACGTGTCGCAGAGATTGGAAAAATCGGCGCATTCCTAGACTGGGGACTGGAAAAAGACCTGTTTCTTCCATATAAAGAGATGACCATGAAGGTACAGCCGGGGGATGAGATTTTAGTTACCCTATATATTGACAAGAGCAGCAGGCTCTGTGCGAGCATGAAGAAGCTTTATGACCTGTTATCGAAGGAGTCCCCATACAAAGCAGGCGACATGGTTGAGGGACGCGTGTATGAGTTCAGTGACAATTTTGGAACGTTTCTTGCCGTGGATGACAAATATTCCGCGATGCTTCCGAAGTATGAGGATGCCAGCAAGCTTTGCATCGGCGATGTGATCGAGGTGAAGGTCACGAATGTTAAGCCGGACGGCAAGCTGGATGTGTCCATGCGTGAGAAGGCTTATCTTCAGATGGATGAGGATGCCGAGAAGGTCATGCAGGTGATCGAAGAGTTTGCAGGCGTGCTTCCGTTCGGTGACAAGGCATCACCGGAAGTTATCAAAAGGGAAACCGGACTGAGCAAGAATGCGTTCAAACGCGCAGTCGGCAGATTATATAAAGAACACCGTGTGGAAATCACGGAAAAAAGCATAAGGAAGGTAAAATAGCATGAAGAAAGTAATCAGCACAGAAAAAGCACCAGCAGCAATCGGACCATATTCACAGGCAATTGAAGTGAACGGCATGGTATTCACTTCCGGTATTATCCCGGTTGTTCCGGAGACAGGAGAGATCCCGGAAGGATCCGCTGCGCAGGCAAAACAGGCACTTACGAACCTGTCCCATCTGCTCGAGGCAGCAGGCACGAATATGGACAATGTCATTAAGACGACCGTTTTCATCAAGGAGATGAACGACTTTGGCGCGATCAACGAAGTGTATAAGACATTCTTCACATCAGACTTCCCATCCAGAAGCTGTGTGGAAGTGGCAAGACTTCCGAAGGATGTTATGCTTGAGATTGAGGCTATTGCAGTGAAATAAAATGGGGGTTAGCATCCTTAAGTGTTTCTCCCGCCGGGAAGCCAGCTTCCACTTGAATAATATAGGATATGCAGCCGCCTTGATATAGGCTGTGAGCAGAAAGGCTTGTGTGAGCCCTCCGAAATTCCATTACGCCAAGAACTCCGATGAGCCCCTAAGCGGACGATTCTCTCAGCAAAGG
>CAKRFH010000129.1:0-6475 GCA_934320555.1 uncultured Roseburia sp. | reverse complement strand
GCTGAGAGAATCAGCCGCTTAGGGGCTCATCGGAGTTCTTGGCGTAATGGAATTTCGGAGGAAGTACCGCTCTCTTTCGGCTCACATAGCCTAACGTCCGGCAGCGTCCCTTAGTTAATGAAATCCCAGTTTATAAATCTATACATGTATCAAATCCTTCAAATTCTGTTCCAGAATCTCTGCAAACGCTCTGAGCCCTTCCTCGTCTTCCTCCTGAAACCGGTTCTCTATCGGGCTGTCGATGTCGAGCACACCGATGACGGTTCCCTTTCTGTGGAGCGGAATTACGATTTCGGAGCGCGATGCACTATCACAGGCAATATGTCCCGGGAACTGATGGACATCGGCGATCCGCTGTACCTGATCTGTTGCAACGGCTGTTCCGCAGACTCCTTTTCCTGCTTTAATTTTCGTGCAGGCTGTTTTTCCCTGGAACGGTCCTAAAAGCAGTGTATCCCCCTGCAAAAAATAAAAGCCCGCCCAGTTAATCTCATCCAGAGACTGAAACAGTAACGCCGAAGCATTTGCATAGTTGGTGATATCATAGTCCACATCTTCCATCAGACTTTTCAGTTGTTCATTTATCCGTTGATATTGTTTTGTCATTTTCCCACTTCCTTATTTGGAGCATTCCGTCAAAAAACGTTGCCGCATTCTTTCTGTTTCCTTATAGGACGTATTTTTCCAATCTGCGCAGTGCTTCTTCCACTCTGCTCTTCGGCAATGCAAGGTTCATGCGGATACTGTATGCGCCGTGGAACGGTCTTCCGTCCTGCCAGTAGACACCGACCTCCTGTCCTGCGCAGATCAGCTCATCCATTGTTTTGTTATGTGCCTTGCACCAGCCCTCAAAATCGAGGAACAGCATGTAAGTTCCCTGTGGCTTCTGTAAGCGGATGCCGTCTTTTTTCTGAAAAAAGTCGTATGCCGTCTCCACGTTCTCCGTGAGCACCTGACATAACTCATCTACCCAATCTTCCCCCTCCGGCTTATACGCACCGATCAATGCATACATGGAAAGCATGTTCATGCTGTTGTAATGGCATAAGGAAGACTGCTTCTCAACTCTGTCCCGCAGCCAGGAATTATAAATAATATGGTAGGAACCGATCAGCCCTGCCAGATTGAAAGTTTTCGATGGTGCATAAAGTGCAACGGTACGGTTCTTTGCATCCTCAGATACAGACTGTGTCGGGATATGCTTATGTCCTTTCAGGATCAGGTCGGACCAGATTTCATCAGAAATGACGTAGACATCATTTCTGCGGTAGATTTCCATTGCCTTCTCTATTTCCCAGCGCTCCCAGACACGTCCACATGGGTTGTGTGGGGAACAGAAAACAGCTGCATGAATGTGGTTTTCTCTGATTTTTTTCTCCATATCCTCAAAATCCATACGCCAGATTCCATCCTCATCCAAGACGAGCGGACTGTGTACAATATGATAACCGGCATTTGTAATGCATCCTGTAAATCCAATGTAAGTCGGAGAGTGCAATAGCACAGAATCGCCAGCTGAGCAGATCACGCCAAGTGCGCTGACCACTCCGCCAAGCACACCGTTCTCATAACCGATACACTCCTTGGTCAGTCCTTCCACACCGTTTCTCACCTTCTGCCAGTGGATGATCTCCTCGTAATATTCCGATCTCGGATTAAAATATCCGTATGCCGGATGCATCGCCCTCTCTGCGATTGCCTGCGGGATCGTCGGCACTGTCGGGAAATTCATATCTGCTATCCACATCGGGATCAGGTCAAATCCTTCTTTAACCGGTGCAAAGTTCACCCGGCCCCCTTCCATCGGCGGATTCACTGCGATAGAATCTTTTCCGTTTCGATCCAGTATGCTTGTAAAATCGTATTTCATTGTTCTATTCCCCCATGTTTCGTTCTTTTTGTTTTTTCGCGCTGTTCTTGCCACATTTGCATTACCACTCCATTTCGGGTGACAGCTCTTTTCTGCGTTTATGTCACAGTATCTTTATTTTATCACAACTGCAGCTATCCGGCAATCTTCCACCGGCTTCATGTAAAGATTTGTATTTTTCATAATTTTCTCTGTTATTCACAATTTCAACATCACTTTTTTGTGTCAGAGGCTCTGTATTTTGTTAATTTTTGTTGAATTTTCTTGCATTTACCATGTTCTATCCGCTATGATACTATTCATGATACGGAAAGGATCTCCATTCCCCGATATCTTTTTTTCATACTATATTTACCATTTTTTATAAGGAAAAGGACTGTTCTAATGTTAAAAAAATTTGTAAAATATGTTTTCCAAAATATGCTCGGCATGGTCGGCATGTCCGTGTATATTCTCGCCGACACATATTTCATCTCTGTTGCAGTCGGTGCAGACGGTATCACCGCCCTAAATCTGGTACTGCCCCTTTACAACCTGATCTTCGCCATCGGTTCCATGATTGGAGTCGGTTCTGCGATCCGCTACGTGGTGGAGAAGAATAAGAAGAATCCAGATGCCGACGGATACTTTTTCCATGCACTTATCTGGGCACTGTTCATCGGTCTGATCTTCATGCTGATCGGTATTTTCCTTCCGGACAAACTGATTGGCCTGCTCGGCGGAGATGCACAGATTATTGCAACCGGAAAAAATTACACCCGGATCTTCATGCTGTTCGCCCCGTTTTTTATGTGGAATTATATTTGTAATGCGTTTGTGCGAAACGACGGAAATCCTTCCGTTGCCATGTCTGCCACCTTATTCAGCAGCCTGTTCAACGTTGTTTTCGACTATGTGCTGATGTTCCCGTTAGGGCTTTCCATGGAGGGGGCTGCCCTTGCAACCGGATTTTCCCCGGTGGTCGGCATCTTAATCTGCAGCATCCATTTCCGTTCCGAAAAATGCTCGATCCGTTTTAAGCCTGTCATGCCGTCCTTCCGGAAGCTTCTGTATTCCTGCCAGGTCGGAGTCTCCTCCTTCGTTGGGGAGATTTCTTCCGGTGTGATCACAGTCGTCTTCAACATGATTATTCTGTCCCTCGCCGGAAATACCGGTGTTGCCGCCTACGGAGTTGTCGCCAACACCTCCCTTGTCGCTGTCGCCCTGTTCAACGGCATCGCGCAGGGCTCCCAGCCTCTTATCAGCGAATGCTACAGTAAAGGGCAGAAAAAAGAAGTGCTGTCTCTCTTAAAAATGGCGATTGCCACCACACTGGCGACAGCTTCCCTCCTTTACATTTTTATTTACCTGTGTGCGCCTGCTGTCACGGCAGTCTTTAACGGCGGGCACGACCAGACACTCGCCGCTTATGCACAAAGTGGTCTTCGTCTCTATTTTATCGGATTTTTCTTTGCCGGAATGAATATTGTCGGAACCGCTGCCTTAAGCGCTGTGGAATCCGCAAAGTTTGCATTTGCCGCATCCATCATGCGCGGCTTTGTTGCGATCATCCTGTTTGCTTTTGCATTATCGGCTATCCTCGGCATGACCGGTGTGTGGCTTGCTTTTCCGGCCGGGGAATTGGTGACGCTGTTTATTACGTCAGCAGGACTTATACAGATTTTAAAAAATCATACAAAATATATATCTGCCAACTAACCATACATGTCTTATATGAATATTCTCCAAGTGAATCATAACCGGTTTACCTGATATTATATTAAAATGCCCGGAAGATGAACTTTTCTTTTCCATCCTCCGGGCATTTTCTGTCATTTCTTTTAAGCCAGTATCTTTCTATTTTTTCATCCTGCATTTACGATTTTATAATATTCCTTCGAAGTGATCTTGTATACAAGTGCGTACACTGCCAGGAAAATCAGGCATACCACTGCGATCGCCAAGTTGAACGTAAACGCGTCCACGATCAGCATCATCCGCAAAAACAATCTTACTATATTACTCGCTACGATCATATGCACAATAGCCACGCCAACCGGGAGGAAGAAGAGGAGCATCACCTGTGTCTGAATGGATTTCTTCGCCTCTGCCTTTGTCATTCCCACGTTGGCAAGAATCTGGAACCGCTTCTGATCCTCATATCCTTCTGACATCTGCTTGTAATAAATAATCATGACCGTCGCCATCAGGAAAAGAACTGCAAGGAACATCCCGACGAAAAAAACGCCGCCGTAAAGATCATAGTAAAAAAACTTCTCATCTTCCTTAAAGCTAATCTCCAGATCTGTCAGCTTCATCTGCTGTTTTAAACTTTCCCGCTGTGTGGCATCCAGATCGTTTTTTATCTGATACCCAATATAGACATAATAACCTGCAGGATTCTCCTCCTGACCGCTTTTTTCCACAAAAGAAAGGATCTGCGCATCGTCAGAAAAGACAAGAATCTGTCGCTCAAACAATGACATCGTCGTATCAAAAATGTAAAACAGGCTTCCGTAATCTGCTTCCTCAGCAACCTGATATTCCGTTCCAAAGAAATCCAGCTTTTCACCAGCTTTCCAGTGACGGTCTGTACTGTAGATGAGCACCTCGTTACTGGGAAGGGACAGATTGGTTCCGGCATACTGATTGTAATCGGAAACCGACAGCAGATAGGTATCTGCCATGGAGGCCATCCCTGCATACCCTGCGTCAGGAGATACCACACCAAATTTTCCATCCACTTTTGTAACCATCAATCTCCGGTACTGTCTATAAATCTCCTCAGATGTCTCGATATGGTTTTCCTCTAACACCTGTTCTATCTTTGCCAGGTTCTCCCTGCCTTCCTTCTCATCTGCCACCGATATCACTGCCTTGATATCCGTCGGATAATTGTTGTCAATATTTTTTTCTACGAGCATCATCAGGGAAAATCCACAGGTCAGCAGTAATATGACGCCTGTAGAAAGTACACAGATGGATGCGAGACCGGCTGCATTATGCTTCATCCGGAACATCAGGTTCGAAACGCTGATGAAATTCTTCGTCTTATAATAAAACTTCGGATTCTTTTTCAGCCGTTTCAGGATAAAAATGCTTCCCGCGGTAAACAGGCAATAGGTTGCGATCACGACAAGCAGAATACTCATAAGCAATACATTTATGGCATCGCCTGCCGTCTTTGCGGAGAGTGCCAGCGCATATCCGGCGATCAGTGTGATGACTCCAAGAAGGAAAATGACTACTTTTACCTTCGGCTCTTTCTCCCCTGCCTTATCATTCTGTAACAGGGTGATTGGATTTCCCACCTGAATGGAACGGATGTTATAAATCAGACATGCTGCATAAATCAGTGCAAATAATATCACGGTATTTTTCAGTGCTGCTCCCGAAAAAAACAGACCACTCACTGTCGGCTGGTGGATTACCTTGTAGAGGACAAGCAGCATCAGTTTATTGAAAAAAGTTCCTGCTGCAATTCCTGCCACAATACAGATCAGGGCATTGAGGACTGTCTCCGCTGTCAGAATACTGGTGATATTTTTTCTGGACATTCCGAGCACTCCATAAAGTCCCATCTCTTTCTTCCGCTCTTTGATCATGAACTGATTCGCATAAAAAAGAAACAGAACCGCGAAAAAGGCGGTAATCTCACTGCTGATTTCTAAAAGAATGGCAATCGTCTGCGCTCCATAAAACGCCTCTTTGTGATCCACATATATGTACGGACAATACGCGAGCGACTGTAAGATATAAAAGCTCATTACCGTCACCGTCCCGGCGATCAGAAATGGGATCAGTGTCTTTTTGTTTTTCTGCATACCGGTTCTGACAAACTGTCCAAGTAACTTATGATTCACTCTCTTCGCCTCCTCTCATGAGCACGGTCACTGCATCACAGATCTTGTCTAGCATCGCACTCCTTGTCATATCGCCACGGTAAATCTGGTGGAACACCTCGCCGTCCTTGATAAACATGACACGGTCTGCATAGCTCGCTGCCACGTTACTGTGCGTGACCATCAGGATTGTCTGTCCTGTCTTGTTGATCTCTCTGAGCTGCCTTAACAGATTCGTTGCCGCCTTCGAGTCGAGCGCCCCGGTCGGCTCATCTGCCAGCAGAATCCGCGGATTGGTGATCAGTGCCCTTGCAACCGCTGCTCTCTGCTTCTGTCCACCGGATACCTCGTAAGGATATTTATTCAAAAGCTGTTCAATTCCAAGCTGTTTTGCAAGCGGCTGAACCTTTGCATGCATTGTTTTGTAATCTTCCCCTGCAAGCACAAGCGGCAGCCTGATATTGTCCTCGATGGTAAAATTGTCTAACAGGTTGAAATCCTGAAAGATGAATCCAAGATTGCTTCTGCGGAAAATGGCACGCTCGTTGTCACGCAGCATCGTGAAATCTTTGCCGTCCACTAACACTTTTCCCGCAGTCGGGGTATCGAGGCTTGCAAGAATATTAAGGAGTGTTGTCTTGCCGCTTCCGGATTCTCCCATGATCGCCACAAATTCTCCCGGCTCCACACTGAAATGTACATCCCTTAACGCGATGACTTCGTCTGCACCCATGCGGGTTTTATATACTTTTTTGATATGATTGACTTCTAAGATTGACATATT
>CAKRFH010000128.1:0-6481 GCA_934320555.1 uncultured Roseburia sp. | reverse complement strand
TTCGATCGTTTCCAGATAATTGTAAATATTTTTCAATTACTTTTTGTAAGAATCCACGCGCATGTTTTCTATACATCTAACTTAACATGTCGTGAGAATCCTTACAAGGGACAGAGTTGTCCAAACATTCTTTGGTCAACTCTGTCCCTTTACTATACATGTCGTTTTGTTTATTCTAACTGCATAGGAAACCATTTTCTATAACGATTATAGTTCTACAATACAATCAAATCTATAAAGGAGAATTTACTTATGAAAAAACATTTCAAAAAATTATGTTTGTTACTTGCCTTCATCTCTATTCTACAGTTTTCGAATGGTTTTTTCGACTTAAAAATGCCATTTAATCATTACAAATGTCCTATTTCTACTTACAGCGATATTCCGGATAGTCCTGACAATAAACATTAACTAATTTATCTCGATATATCTTCTCATAAAAGAATCGCTTAGTGTAATGGCTGATTGAAATACAACTTTTAAGTTCATCAGCCATTTCTTTAAGATCTGCTTTGTCCTCTTTTTCATTTGCCATTTCCTGCTTATTCCATAAAATATCATATAGCTTATAATCCATATGTACCAGTCTTCGGCATTTCAAACTTTCTTTTATAGACTGTCTATCTATTTGTATTGCAAGTTCATGTTCTCCAAGATTCCCCAATTCACTTACAGCACCTTCTGTAACAAACTCATACATTGATATGGCATTTGCTATCTCATTTTTTAATGAATACTTATGATAAATATCCAACAAAAATTTTATTTCTTCTATTTTCCTATTCTTTTCAAGCCCCTTCCATCTATTACGAATACATTTTATTTCCATTTCTGTAAGATATACATTTTTATTTCTAATGACATCTTCAGAGCCAAGGGTATATCTTAATGCCTCTGTATCAAGCTTAACAAATTGTTCGTTTCCAATTTTCTTTTCATAATAATCAAGAAGTGCTTCCGTTTCTATTATAAACTGTTTATTTTGTGGTATCTCCATTGTCCCTTTAGCCTTTAATCTTTCCAACAATTTCCTTGTTTCCACATAATTCTGTCCATTTTGATATTTTGCCATTCTCTCTGCTAATCTCACAACTTCTCTGTCACTTGTAATCAGTCTCGTCCACTGCAACTGTCCTGAAAGACCTAACCTTTTCAGCAGCTTCTCCCTGACTTCTCTCTGAATATCCGTCTTCCCCTGCTCTGCTCTCCGCAGTGATTTCACCGAGCAGATTCCATCGCAAAGCTGTTCCTGTGTCATTCCAAACATCGTTCTTCTGATTTTCAGTACCTCTCCGATTGGAAATACCCATTTCTGCTGGTACAGGTACGTGCAGTCCTCCATATAATCCGTTACGTCATACTGCCGGTACAAGTCTCTGATTACCCTAAGAAGCTCCTCGTCTTCCCTCTGCACAGCAAGATTTTCTTTCTGCCCCTCCCCAGTCAACTCTCCCAACTGGTCTTCCAACAGCTGTTTCCTGATCTCAAGCAGCTCCACAAGATAATACGTTCTGCCCGCATCCCGCAGCCTTTCCACTGCTTTCCCGCAGATTTCCAGACATTCCATCCGCTCCCCGGCATCCAGATGCTCCCTGTACTGCATCCTTTTTTTCAGAGAATAGAAGGCAATCTTCGGATAGATCTTCGCCTTCGATATCTCGTCATAGCATCCGTCTTCCACATAGCGCAGCAACACTTTGTACTTCAGGAAGGAATCCATTCCGTTCTCATATGCCAGATTTTCAAGCAGCAGATTGATCTCCAGAATTGACAGTGGTCTTTGCTTTGCCCAGACAGTATCCGCTTCCGGCACCGTAAGCGCCAGTGCCTCCCTGTAGCACTTCCGCACAAATATCTCCTGTCCTTCCGCTTTTTTTTGGATATCTGCAAGCATGACAAGGTAGAACTGTCTCCGGATGTTCTCGTCATCCTCCAGACTTTCCCCATATTCCGAAAGCAGCCGCTCTGCCTGCGCCGTCTGCTTCTCCCTCACAGCGTGCAGGATGTCTTTCTGTCTCTCCCACTCCCTGTAGTCTTCCAGGTCGAGAAGGTTCTCATACAGATCCCTCGCCACACCGAGCCGCTCTAACAGGCGGTCTCTTACTACCTTTGCGACAGAGCGCTCTCCTTTTTCAATTCTTGCCAGCTGGCTGGTACTCATAATCCCATATCCAAGTTGGTCTAAGGAGACTTCTTCCTCTGTCCTTATATTTTTTAATAATGTTGCAAAATTCTCATTTTCTTCTAACATAGCTGTCACTCACAAAACCCTCACAAAGAATACTATTATTTTAACGCATTCCTTCTGCAAAGAAAACCTCTTTTCTTCTCACAGCCGCAAAATGGCAGGCATCCCTCCGGGACACCTGCCATTCCTTCATAATTTTTTCAATTCTAAAACGGTCGCAGACAGCAGCAATTGCAAAGCATATTCAAAAACAGCATGCTAAGGCACCAGCTTCCTGCACTCGAATACGGTCTGTCGTAGGTATTTCCCATATTCGTATACCAGGTACCGCCGTACTCTAAATGCTGTAAGAACTGCCGGTACTCGAAGTTGCTCGGCTCCATCTCAACCGCACGCTTCGCGTGATCCTTTGCCATAATATTGTTGCCAGCCCCCTGGTTCGCCATCGCACTGTAGTAGTACCAGCGCGCTGTCCTGGATGCAAACGGGATGCCATTCAAGACATTCAATGCCTCCGCATAACAGCGGTTTGCAATATAATTGGCGGCCGCCTGCATCTGTGGGGAATCCGCATTGCTGTTATAGCTGCGGTTGCTTCCATAGGTATAGCTGTAGCCGCCGGTACCTCCGGTGGTCTGATTGTATCCGTTATAAGCACCGTTAAAGCTTCCTCCGGACTGCTTCTCCTTCATAATCTGGTCATACGCCTGCTGCACTTCCTTGAACTTCTCTTCCGCCTGTGCCTTGTTGGGATTATTGATATTGGCATCCGGATGATACTTTCTGCTCAACGCCCGATATGCTTTTTTGATCTCTTCATCGGAAGCACCCGGTGATACGCCGAGCACCTGATAAGGATTTGTCATTTTTCAACCTCTTTTTTCTTCGTATTGCTCTTTTTATTCTTTTTCTCTTCGATCTTCTTCTTTTTCAGCTGAAGATACTCGTACTTGCTCCAGACACCGGAATAGAGAATGTTACGCAGAATATCCGCATGCATCAGGATCGGCAGTCTTTCAAACGATCTTGCACACTCTGACATCATGCTCGTCAAAAGCAGCTTACAGAACGTATCGAACTCCTGTCCGTTCTCTTTCTCCATATAAAGCAGCGGATTGTAACACTTCTTCTTCTGGTCGGAATCGTAATCCTCATAGGCATCCATCAGATAGATGAACTTACCCATGTAAAAACCGAGCGTCCGCATCTCCTCCTGCCACTCATCCTCTCTCCAGCACATGATCTCCCCTAACATTTCACCGGTAAGACCCGCCACAAGATCCAGATTTGTCTCTTTCCGCTTCTCTGCTTCCTCCGTCTTTCGCATAAATTCCGCAACGGCCGCAACCTGTCTCGGATATTTTGACTCGATACGAGTATAATCCTTATCCAGGATTTTTACAAATGCTTTCTTCGTATAGGACTTCTCATCCTTCCAGTCATCAAGCATATTCTGGTAAGCTAAGATCAGATTCATATCCGCCGCATAGCCTGTTGCCTCGTTGATAAAGGCCATCCGTTTCTTTGTCGGATGCAGCGGGCAGGTAAATTCACTTTCTGTATTCTCAAGTTCGTAAAGTCCTGTCAGAAGCACGATCAAAAAGGTCAGGTCATAGCTTAACAGCATCTGCCCCTTCGTCCCGCAGTTCGTCTTTAACTTCTGGCAAAGCCCGCAGTAATAGGACTGATAGACTTTTTTATTTTCTTCCGACAGTTCTTTCTGATTGATATTAATATATCCAAACACAGGAAACGCTCCTTTTTATCAGCTTTTTTTCACAAATTCCGTCCGGCACTTCGGGCAGGTGATACAGATCTTGCCGCGTCCTTTCGGCACACGCACCGTCTGCTTGCACTGTGGGCACTTGAAAAAACGGTACGTCTTTCTCTGCTGCCACCGCTTCTTCCACTTGTCCTTCTTCACTGCCAGCCCATACCGGAAATTCAAAAACTTCTGGTTCTCCTGATATCTCGCCGAAACATTCTTCGAAAACATCCGCCACGTCGAGTAAATCATCAGGCCAATGCCCATCCAGTAAAAGATTCCAATCCGCGTAACCATTGACAACACCAGCAGCACCAGTACCACAACACTATAACACTGCGACAGCTGATCCGCTCCATATCTTCCTGCCATAAATCGTCTCAATTTCTCTTTCATGTTATTCATCTCCATCTTCTACCAACCGGTATCTTATCTGCGAAACTCTTCTATCAAAGTAACGATGGTTTCGCGTTCCATACCCCCTATGTTACGCTCCGAAACGACATGCGTCAACAATCCTACTGTCTTTTAAGAAACATTTTACACTTTTATAATAATTCCTCCCCGGTACGCTCCGCGAAGCGCGATTACCGCATATACGAAAAAAAGATGCGGAAAAACCACATCTTCTTTTAAAAATAAGCAGGGCGATAAGCCGGGTTATGTCCGTCTGCATACGCAGACACGAATGATCATCTTTCTAGAATGACTGTTACCAGCCATTTCAAGCGACCTACCTAAAGCTGGCGGGCCACGTCAACGCTTTTGTTCGGTCTTGCTTCGGATGGGGTTTACATATGCCCCTCCTGTTACCAGGAAGGCGGTAGTCTCTTACACTGCCCTTCCACCCTTACCAGATTTCTGGCGGTATATTTCTGTTGCACTTTCCTTAGAGTCACCTCTACCGGACGTTATCCGGCATCCTGCCCTGTGAAGCCCGGACTTTCCTCACCTGCGGTCTTTCGACACTTGCAGCCGCGATCATTTGCCCTACTTAATCTGTCGCAGAAAATCTGCAACGCTCCTTAATATACACCATTTCTGTAATTTTCGCAAGATTTTTTTGCATATTATAATTCGGATATCTAAAGGTCTGCTCCATAACCTTTATTGGTAAAATGCAGACCTTTTAATACTCGGATCCCATTATACATGAAAACAGCTTCCCCCTATAAATTCCCGGATGATGGAATTCTGATTGATCCCGTCACTTGGCATCGGCAGGAAATAGTCCAAAAATTTCAAAAGCCTTTTTGCTTCCAGATATTCTTCGCAATCCCTGTCAATTGCGAACAAAAGTGGCTCTGCATACATTTTCAGAACTGCCAGTTCGTAAATCAGTGCTGAATTAAACATCACATCTGCACTCTCCTGAAATGGGAAAATATATTTTTCTTCTCCGCGTCTTACAGAATCCCACATTTCAATTGTCTGCTTCGCTGAGGTTCCCCTCGTTCTCGCATCCCGCACGATCCGGCGGATCATCCGCCCGTCTGTTGTCGGAAGGCAGTTATGTTCGTCAATGTTTAACTGTGTCAGTGCACTGATATAAATTTTAAATTTGCTTTCTGCCGGAAGTGAGTAGGACAGTTTATCATTCAGCCCGTGGATGCCTTCAATGACAAGGACATCCTCTTTTCCCAGTGTCAGATAGTTATCCCTGTACTCCCGCTTTCCGGTTTTAAAATTAAAAATCGGAAGATTCACTGTTTTTCCTGCCAGAAGATCTGTCATGTTCTGATTGAACAGCTCCACATCCAGGCATTCCAGCACCTCATAATTGTAGTTGCCATTTTCATCCCGCGGACTGTCTACCCGGTTCACAAAATAATTGTCCACCGCGATTGGATGCGGTTTTAAGCCCTTCGCCTTCAACTGAATGGAAAGACGATGGGAAAAGGTAGTCTTTCCGGAGGAAGACGGACCGGCAATCATCACGATTTTCTTGTCTGGACGGCTGGCAATCTGCTCCGCGATATCACCGATTTTTTTCTCCATCAGCGCCTCCTGCATCAGGATCAGCTCGCTGATCTTCCCGTGACAGATCACATCATCCAGAGCGCCTACCGTTGGTACCTCCAGCTGTCTCCCCCAGCATTCCGTCTCATCCAGCACCTCAGCCAATTTCTCCCGGTCGTGGAACTCTGCCACATGCTCCGGATCTTTCTGATCCGGCAGAAGCAGCATCATGCCATCCCGGTACAAAATCAGGTCAAAATATTTCAGATAGCCAGTGTTCTGCACCATATAGCCATAGTAATAATCTTCGAAACCACCGATGCTGTAGAGGTTTACTCTGGATACTCTGCGGTAATGGAACAAACGCTCTTTCTCATACATGCTACAATCTCATCCATCGTCGCATCCGGCTTTCCGTAGGCAATGTTGTCCTTTATGCTTCCTCCAAACAGATAAACATCCTGAGAAACCAGCCCAATCTGCGAGCGCAGGCTCTCAAGCGTGAGCTTTCTCACATCATTTCCATCTATTGTGACCCTGCCATCCGTTACGTCATAAAACCGCGGAAG
>CAKRFH010000127.1:0-7161 GCA_934320555.1 uncultured Roseburia sp. | reverse complement strand
ACTCTCTGTCTGATAATCTCTCTTTCTTTATAAATACAACAACGGAACTGTGCGGTTGGTCCAGGGATTAACTGGGTTGCAATGTAGTCCTTCTTCTCCTCGAGCTCTCCTGCAAATGCGAGCTTTGCCACTTCATAAAGTACATCATGTTTGATTTTAATAACATTTTCATCAGCGTACATTGTAATAGATACCTCACTCTTCTATGTTCGTTAATTTTTTAACCATATAAGACATTATACCTGAAATGTATTTATTTTCAAGTATGTGAGATGTATTTATTACCGTACATTAAGAGATTCTTCCGTTCTCCATCTCATATACCACATCCGCCACATTCATGGTTGATGTGCGGTGGGATACCAGGACGACTGTCTTCTCTTTCGCGGACTCCCGCAGCGACTTTAAGATGATTCCTTCATTCAGGGAATCTAAGTTTGAAGTCGGCTCGTCCATAAGAATCATCGGTGCATCATGTAAAAATGCGCGTGCGATTCCGATCCGCTGCTTCTCACCGCCGGATAAAGTATCCCCAAGCTCTCCGACTTCGGTATCATATCCTTTCGGAAGGGAGAGGATAAAATCATGGATGGACGCTTTCCTCGCTGCCTCCATAATCTCCTCCCTCGTCGCATCCTGCTTCGCGATGGCGATATTATTGGCGATAGAATCATGGAACAGATGAGTTTCCTGCGTCACGTAGCTCTCCATATCCCGCAGATGCTTCGTCGGAATATTCTGCACATTCCGTCCGTCCACTGACACTTTTCCTGTATTCACATCCCAGAAGCGCATCAGAAGCTTTAATAAAGTAGACTTGCCCGATCCGCTGGCGCCGTGGATTCCTGTGATTTTGCCCGATTCTAACGTGATAGAATAATCATCTAAGATCTTCTCTTCCCCATATGCAAAGGTCACATGTTCTGCCGCTGCACCGGCAAAGCCATGTCCGCTCTCTGTGTCTGCATCCCCCTGGATTTCCTTCACAAGTGGTTCCTCCTCTAACAGGGAAAGTACCCTCTCCCCGCTCGCCAATGTCTGATTTAAGTTGTTCGACAGACCGGACAATGCTACCACCGGACCAAAGGAACCCATCATGGCAACGGTACACGTTAATATTCCATCAAAGCCGATCTCCCCTTTTCCATATAGCCATACAGTCAGTGCAAGCATACTAAAGGAAGCTACGAGAATTGTAAAGTTTGTATACGATCTCTGTTCCCCCTCCATCCTGCTCAACTGTTCCTGCATGCCGGCAAGCTTTTTAGAACGCCCGGACATCTGCTCTTTTCTTTTTTCTCCCTGTCCGTACTGGATCGTCTCATCAAGGCCACGCAGGGAATCTAAAACAAAACTGTTCAATTCCCCGAAGCCGGTGCGGAACTCCATTCCCATTCCGCTTCCCCGTCTTCCGTTTATCACCGGAATCAGGATACCGACAACCGCATAGGCTGCCAGTGCAAGAACCCCCGCAAGCACATGGTAATGTCCGATAAAGAATACCAGAATCAGTGACGTCAGCACCGCGATTGCAATCGGTGAAATCGTATGCGCATAAAAGACTTCCAGCAACTCTATGTCTGTCGTGATAATCGAGATTAAGTTGCCCTTATCCCTGCCCTCCAGCTTCGCCGGGCAGAGCTTCCGCAGCGCCGCAAACACTTTCTGCCGGATGATCGCCAACAGTTTAAACGCGATAAAATGGTTGCAATACTGCTCCACATAATGCAACACACCACGCAGTACTGCAATTGTAAGCATCACCGTAAGGATCACGCGCACCGGGGTATCCATAAGCCACGTCTGTCCCATCGGAACGCTTAACCCGGCCACGCCATCCCGGAGTCCATGCAGCACTGCCTGTCCCGCTAATATCGTCAGGAAAATCGCACACAGATATCCGGCAGTTCCAAGTATAATCGCCGCTGCCATAATATGGATCAGCGGTTTCACAAGCCCGATCAGGCTTCCCATAATCGACAGGGCACTTCTTCTTTTCTGTTTCATGATGTCGCTTTCTCCTCTCCATAGTGCTCTAATGCCATCTGGCTCTCATACAGCCTCCTGTATGCGCCATCCTGCCGCATCAGTTCTTCGTGTGTACCAGCTTCGCTGATTCTGCCCTCCTGTAAAAAATAAATCCGGTCAGAACCAACCACATTGGCAAGCCTGTGTGAGATCAAAAGTACTGTTTTCGTCTTTGCAATCTCATGGATCACCTGCATAATCAGCTCTTCGCTTTCAATATCAATATTGCTTGTTGCCTCATCAAAGATATAGACTGCCGCATCCGCAAGCAGCGCCCTTGCGATCACAAGACGCTGGCACTGTCCACCGGAGAGATTTCCTGCCCTCTCCAGAAGTCTTGTCTGTAATCCGTCCTGCGCCTGCAGGAAACCAAACAGATTCACTTTTGTTAACACCGCTTCCATCTCCACTTCTGTCGCATCCGGTTTTGCCATGCGAAGATTTTCCTCCACGGTTCCTTTAAATAAGTAACTGTTATGGCGTACTAACACCACATGCCTCATCAGGCTCTCCTCTTTCACCTCTTCAAGTGGAATGCTGCCAATTGTGATTTTCCCGGAAAAACCATGCTTCTTTGCCGAAAGGATACCGGCAATGGTACTCTTTCCACATCCGGACTCACCGACTAAGGACACAAAGCTTCCTGCCGGAAGTTCGAGACTAATCCCTTTTAAAATATTCCGGTCTTTTTCATAGGAAAAATGAACCTCACAAAGGGCGAGATCCAGCGGCCCGTCCGGGAGTTCCCGCTCCCCGGTTCCATGCTCCGGCAGGTCTAAGATTTTAAAAATCTTATCGCTCGCCGCCATTCCGTTCATCGCGATGTGGAAATAAGAGCCGAGAAGTCTTAACGGGAGGAAAAATTCACTTGCCAGCAGCACAATGCATAATGTCCCGGAAACCGTCAGATTTCCCTTTAAAAATTCCGACACTGCCACCGCCATGCCAACTGCCGCGCCTCCATATGCCACAATGTCCATCACACTCGTGGAATTGAGCTGCATCGTCAGCACCTTCATCGTAATTCTGCGGAAATTCTGGGACTCTATATCCATCTCGTCCGCTTTCTTCTGGTCGGCCTGATATATTTTTAACGTTGTCAGCCCCTGCAGATTTTCCAGGAAAGAATCCCCGAGTCCCGTATATATACTCCAGTATTTATTCAGCAGCTTCTTCGCAATCTTTTGTACCACCACAATAGAAATTGGAATAAGCGGTACACAGATTAAAAGGATCACGCTCGCTTTCATACTCACCCTGCACAGAATGGCAAATAATGTCACCGGTGCAATCAGACTGTAGAAAAGCTGCGGCAGATATTTGCCGAAATAGGTTTCTAACTGCTCTACTCCCTCTGTCGATACCTGCACAACCTCAGAAGATGGTACCTGTTCACTGTAGGACGCCCCGAGCCGCAGCATTTTCTCATAGATCTTTTCCCGCAGTATCCGCTTCACATCTACACATGCCCGGTAAGACGCCTTTGTCCCCATCCTCTCACACACAAAACGTATGACGAGTACCTGCAGCAGGACACCGACCGTCCGCTGCACCAGCTGCGCCGTTACGTTTCCATATACAACACTCTCCAACAGCTGCGCGATCTTAAATACCGCTGCCACCTGTGCCAAAAGTGCGAACCATTGCCACAGGATGGTGTATACAATGTACTTTTTTGCGTGGGATAACAGTCCCACCAATCTCGTCTTAATCATTTGTCTGCCTCTTCTCCTTTACTGAACATACCAGATGCCATACCGCCAGTACCGGATGGCAGAAAAGCATCCGTGGTCCCGAAAACCGCATCACTTTCCGGATTCCGTCCCGCATCTGCGGTTTATAGCAGTGTACCTTACAGTTTGCGCAGAATGTCTTCTGCTCCATGAACGGACATTTTTCACTGCGCTGCTTCGCATAGTCTGATAGCTCCTGACAGACCGGACACATCCGTTTTCTTTCGCTGTCATACTCTGCATGGTTCTTTTTACAGTACAGACGTACCATCTCCTCCACGACATACTGTTCCTTCTGCCGCTTTTTCTCTACCTTATTCATATTGATAACCTTTCTCATTTAGTTGTAACTAACCACATTGTATTAGTTTACACTAACCATGTCCTGTTTGTCAATTTATTCTGCTTTCATTTCCCGCTTCCCCTAAATATGCTTCTGTCAGTTTCTTACAAAGGATGCGGATTGCAAAATCTGAATTCTTATTCTGTATTACTCCTGTGCATCCAGGATGTTATTTATATTAACATTTTTGATATATCTTCGCCCTTCTTACACAATCCCATCTGTTTTTCAAATTATATTGCAAAACATCTTGCATTATGGAATTTTCTGTTGTACACTGCCTCTATATCAATGAATTTCATAAACTTATTTTGTTATTTTAAATAACTTTTACATGGAGGGATCTACTATGAAAAAACTGTCATCCGCACGCCTTGCAGAGCTTGTCACTGCAAACCGCAAGACTGCCAATCTGACCCAGCAGCAGTTAGCTGACGCTACCGGCATTAACCGGTCGCTTATCTCAAGACTGGAAAAACAGGACTTTGTCCCGTCTATCGCACAGTTAGAACAGCTCGGAGAAGTACTTGGTTTTGAACCGGACAGTGTGTTTGTCGATACGATTTCCGGACAGGCAGATACTGCTGACAATGCAGCAAAAATTGCTTCCCATGCCCCGCTGCGTATCGCGGTAGCGGGAACCGGCTATGTCGGTCTTTCCATTGCGACCCTGCTCTCCCAGCACAACCACGTCACCGCGGTCGATATTGTCCCGGAGAAGGTGGATCTTATCAACCAGCGGAAGTCTCCGATCCAGGACGAATATATTGAAAAGTATCTTGCAGAAAAAGAGCTCGACCTGACTGCCACCTTAGACGGTGCCGCAGCATACAGGGATGCGGACTTCGTTGTGATCGCCGCACCGACCAATTATGACAGCCGCAAAAACCATTTCGACACTTCCGCTGTGGAAGCAGTTATTGAGCTTGTCTTAGACGTCAATCCGGATGCCGTCATGGTCATTAAGTCCACGATTCCGGTCGGTTACACGGAAAATGTCCGGAAGAAATATCACACGGAAAATATTATTTTCAGCCCGGAATTTCTGCGTGAATCCAAAGCTCTGTACGACAACCTGTACCCGAGCCGTATTGTCGTATCCACTGACCCTGCAAATGAGAAGCTGACAAAAGCAGCCCATACATTTGCCGCGCTGTTACAGGAAGGTGCCATCAAGGAATCCATTGACACACTTTTCATGGGCTTTACCGAGGCAGAGGCAGTCAAACTGTTTGCCAACACTTACCTGGCTCTCCGCGTGTCCTATTTTAATGAGCTCGATACTTATGCCGAGATGAAAGGCTTAAATACAAAAGATATCATTCAGGGGGTCTGCCTGGATCCTCGTATCGGTTCCCATTACAACAATCCTTCCTTCGGTTACGGTGGTTACTGCCTCCCGAAAGACACGAAACAGCTCCTCGCCAATTACGAAAACGTTCCTCAGAATATGATGAGCGCTATCGTGGAAAGTAACCGTACCAGAAAAGATTTTATTGCAGACCGTGTCTTACAGCTCGCCGGATACTACAGCTATGGGGACGAGAACACTTACAACTCCGCTATGGAAAAAGAGGTTGTCATCGGCGTTTACCGTCTCACCATGAAGAGCAACTCCGACAACTTCCGCCAGTCTTCTATCCAGGGTGTCATGAAACGGATCAAGGCAAAGGGCGCGACCGTCATTATTTATGAGCCAACTTTAGAGAATGGCAGCACTTTCTTCGGAAGCAAAGTGGTCAACGATCTGGATACATTTAAAAAAATGAGCCACAGCATTCTCGCCAACCGGTACGATTCCTGCCTGGATGATGTGCAAAATAAGGTTTATACAAGGGATTTATTCCGCCGCGACTAAGGATTTACTAAAAAAATACGTCACTATGTACAAAAAATCTATTCTTATTGTATACATCTGGAATAATCTATTGTATAATAGACATAACGATTCACTAAAATAAAAAGTTTAGGAGCAAATACTATGAACGGAAAAGATCATTCAACCCAGGACAACTATATATACGGGAAGAGAATCAAAGAATTACGTATCCAGATGGGTCTGACTCAGAACGAAGTAGCTGCCGCACTGGAAGTGACACCAGGCTACATCAGCAACGTTGAGAACGGAAGAACTTCCATGTCACTTCGTATGTTGATTTACTATTCCAAGCTCACTAACCTGTCCTTAGATTCCTTAATCGGACGTATCGAGCCGGAATACACCGAAACCGCTTTAGACAACGAACTGACCGTCGAGATCAGAAAGCTCTCTGTTGTGGACAAAGAGAAGCTGTTAAAGATGATCAAAATCTGGCAGGAATAATTCATGAAAAAGAGGAACACACCGCTTTCCGGTATGTTCCTCTTTTTTTAATCTCTCAATATCTGCTTCTACAGAATGATCTTCTTCGGGCACTTCTCAGCGCAGAGACCACATCTGGTACATTTCTCCTGATCGATGTAAGCGATGTTGTCAACAACATGTACTGCATCTGACGGACAGTTCTTCTCACATAAGTGACATCCGATACATCCAACAGAACATGCCTTCATAACGTCTTTACCTTTATCCTTAGAGCTGCACTGTACGATATGCTTAGCGCTCACTGGAAGGAGTTCGATCAAGTGTTTCGGACATGCAGCCACACATTTGCCGCAGGCTTTACATGCTTCCTTGTCAACAACTGCAACACCATCTACGACATGAATTGCATCAAATGGACAAGCTTTCACACAGTTACCGAATCCAAGGCATCCATAATTACAGGACTTTGGTCCACCGTTAGGAACGAATGCCATAGCTGCACAGTCCTGAACACCTGTATACTCATAATCCTGATTTGCCTTTTCACAGGTTCCGGCACATTTTACGAATGCTGCTTTACGCTCGCCTTCCTCTGCCTTGACGCCCATGATCTCACCGATCACTGCAGCAACCGGAGCTCCACCAACCGGACACTGGTTGACCGGGGCTTCCCCCTTTACGATAGCGGCTGCAAGACCGGAACATCCGGCATATCCACAACCACCACAGTTATTTCCTGGAAGAGCCTCTGT
>CAKRFH010000126.1:0-7468 GCA_934320555.1 uncultured Roseburia sp. | reverse complement strand
CGTGTCGCTCGCAGCGGTACTAAGGTTGCAGCCACGGTCATCAGGATCCTGGCAAGCCATGACCTGATAACCATGTCCGCGACCTAAGGACCGGCGGCTCCCCAAGGTCTTCTTATGTTTTTGCACCTGTTTTCCCATCTTCTTTACGTTTTTGTACGCGTTTTGCACTCGCTTCTAAAATCTTTCATTTTTATAGTTATGCTTTCATTCGCTTACAGATGATGTTACGTGCTTCTGAGTTATGAATTATAAATTTCCGTCTTAATGTGTCCTCTCGCAACATGGAAGCCGTCCGCCTCTCCGTACAGGATCACCTGCGGAAGTTCACGGCTTAGAAAGAGCGACATGCCCTCCATGACGGAGTAGGCGCCGGTGCGTTCGAAGATCAGGATATCACCTTTTTGCGGTGGAAGCAATGGTGCCTGACGGCAGATGACGTCATTGACAGTACAGAGGGCTCCACAGATGGTGTATGGGATGGTGCCCGCTGCCGGTTCGACCTTGTGTACGGTATCACCGGAAATTTGTTTTAAATGTGGAAGGTACATACCTTTTAGCTGACCGTCATAGTTCAGCTGGTGGATGCCTCCGTCTGTGATGACATAGTTCTCACCTTTGTTGCACTTGATGTCTCTTACGGTCGTGAAATAGCTGCCGCACATCGCGGTGAGAAATCTTCCCATCTCTAAGGTGATGGTTCCCTGAAACTGCATGTTCTTTATGATCTCGCGGATGCCTGTTACCATCTCCTCTGTAGAAAGCACGTTTTTATCGGATGGGAAGTAGCTGATGCCAGCCCCTGGTCCGTATTCTAACTGCTGCACTTCGAATGCAAAGTCCTCTTTTAAAAAGAGACAGAACTGGTCAAGCTTTTCTAATTCCTTCTGGATCTTAGAGAGCTTGTGCTTCTGCGTGCCTGAGAAGTAATGGATGCCTGCGATGTGGATGCCCGGGTAGTTTTCCCGTTCTCCAATGATTTTGCAGACAAGCTCCTCGTCCATGCCGAACTGATTGCCACTTGTCAGGCGGAGCAGCACATTTACCGTTCTTCCGTGATCCCTTGTCCACTGATCGATCAGGCGGAGGTGTTCCTCCGATTCAATCGTATACGTGGCTTCCTCCGTGTAGTCCTCTAAGGCTTCCGAGAGCGTTTCTTCGTCTTTATAGACCCCGGAGTAGATGATTTTGTTTCCCGGCAACTGATATTTCTTATAAATATGGTATTCCCCCGGGGAACAGATTTCGAACCGGTCCACCACATCTGACAGGGCATTCGTCAGAAACGGGTTTGCTTTCATCGCAAAGCAGAGATCCGCGCATCCGGCAAGCTGCTCTTTGATGTTTTTCACCCTGTCCTTTAAGGCGTCTGTGTCAAAAATATAGAAAGGTGTCTCAAATGTTCCGGCTGCCTGTCTGATTTTTTCCGTATTCATGACTGTCACTCCCCCTTTTTTGTTTTTCTTTTTCCCGCAGGAAGAATTTCCGGTCAATTTTTCCGTTTTTCGTCATCGGGATTTCCTCAATCTGGCGGATCATCGTCGGAACCATATAGATTGGAAGCTTTTCTTTCAGCTGATCCCGCAGTTCCTTTTTATCACAGATTCCCACATAATAAGCTGCGATCCGGTTCCGCTCCTCGTCAAAGGTACAGAAGCCTCTCTCGACACCATCTGCCGCATTAATCGCCAGCTCGATCTCCTCTAATTCGATCCGGTGTCCCATATGTTTGATCTGGAAATCTTTTCTGCCTCCAAAAACAAGCTCCCCCTGTTCGTTATAACTTGCAAGATCGCCTGTTTTGTATATTTTTTCCTCGTAATCCTTCTGGAAAGGATTTGTGACAAACGCTTTCGCCGTCTGCTGTGGATTCCGATAATAACCGCTTGCAAGCGAGGTGCCTGCCACACAGACTTCACCCGTTTTTCCAGGTTCTGTCACCAATGACTGATCTTCTGCTAACAGGAACACCTTCCGGTTCGGGAACGGTCTTCCGATCGGCAGCTTCTCCTGCTCCCCAAACTCCCGCTCAATCCGGTAATACGTGCAGTTGCAGGTGATCTCTGTCGGACCGTACAGGTTGACAAAGGCAGCATCCGGCAGATGTTTCTTCCATATATTTAGGTGCTTTACAGGCATTGCCTCGCCGCTGAACAAAATCTTGTTTACCGTATCCGGCACTCTGTAATCGAGCCCTTTTAAACCGGAGATCAGACAGAGTGCAGAGACAGCCCAGATCAGGGTTGTCGCCCTCTTTTCACACAGATAGTCCAGTAATACCGGCGGTGTGGAAAACATTGCCGTCGGTACGATCACCATCGTAGCACCCGTGCGCAGCATGGAATAGATATCCTTGACAGACACATCGAAGTCGAACGGCGCCTGATTGGCGATCACATCCTGATCCGTGATGTGTAAAAGTTCCGTAAAATATCCGATGAAATCTAACACTGCCCGGTGGCTGACCAGCACGCCTTTCGGCACCCCTGTAGATCCTGACGTAAAAATAGCGTATAAAATGTCAGTATCTGTCATCTGTGCCCGGATTTCTTCTAATACCTGTGCTTTTTCCACGGTCTGCTTCAGCTCGTCCACCATAAGCAGTGTCCCGGAAAAGCCCAATGCCTGAAGTCTCTCTTTTTGTTCCGGTACACTCACCAGTATCCCGGAATCTAACGTATCTAAGATCTGCTTCACCCGAAAATCCGGCTGTACCGGATTCACAGGCACATAAAAGCAGCCCGCCTCCACGATTCCAAGAAACACCGCCAGCGTATCTGCACTTTTATCTGCAAATACTGGAACTGCGGTTCCCGGTCTCACCTGCGAAGCCAGACTGCTCCCGATCTTTTCAGCCAGATCCTTCAATTCTTCGAAAGTATAACAAACGCTTCCATCATCCACTGCTGTTTTGTCACCATGACACTTTGCAGTGTGCTCCAGAAGCTCTAACACATTCTTCACGATCTATCCCCCTGTTGCTTATAAAATCGTATATAGAATACCACAAAATGTAACATTTGTTCCTTAAATAATTCTTAAGACTTTCCGAAGGTTTGCTTTTGCTTGCTTTTTTCTACTTTATATGTTATGTTTTATCAGTATATTTTATATAGATATAATATTCTTAACTGGAAAGCCGGAAAGGTATGCCGTCATCCGCTCCATATCCTGTTGGAAAGGGTGACGCTTATGAGTACATATGAAGAATTCATGGTAATTTTGACTGTGGCATTGCTCATTATAGCAATTCTGAACTATAGAAAGTAAGCAAGCTACCTTGTCTCCTGGCAGATGGTAAGGCAGCTTGCTTATTATTAAGTATAATTTGTAACTGTTAACTATACACCGGAGCGGATAGGCTTCATCTATCTTCCAGCTTTCCTGTTAAGGATATTATAAGCGTTCTGTTTGTTTCTGTCAATTTTTCTTTTTGCTGACATTCTTTTCCACAAATATAAAAGCAACAATACCCCTGCCGTCATCGCGCTCACACAGACTCCCTGTTTCAACCCGGTCGTTCGATATGTCAATGCGATCTCATGCTCCCCTTCCGGTGCCTCTACAATGCAAAAGCCACCATACGTCGGGTTCACCCATGCTGCTTCCCCGTCAACGGTCGCGCTCCAGCCCTCATCATAGGGGATATTAAACATGACATAATGGTAATCCTCCCCGTCATCCCCTGTTTTTACGATGATGGTATCATCTTTTTCGCAGAGAATTTCAAGGGGCTGGTTCCGGACGTCTTCTGCATAATCTGCCAGTGCCCTGTTATCTTCCCCGTAAAGGTATACACTCTGGAACAGTTCTCCTACATCTCCGTTTATCACTTCACACTGCAGCAGAAGTTCATCCTCCGGGTTTAAGTACCCCAGGTTCACAATTCTGTTTCCCTCCCTCGTGACATCCACATAGGTTCCATTCACGACGGCTGAAACATTTCTTCCATAATAGTTCATATACTGAATATAATAATTTCCTTCTTTTGGAATTGGAATCCGGTAAACTGCATAGGCATCCTGCCCATAGTCTGTAACCTCAAACGTTCCATCCGAAGCCTGCGTGCAGTTGATCGTATCGTCTAAGATCCGCTCCGTCTCTGCCAAAACCGCCTCATCCCGGTCGGTCAGCAGATTCTGATACAGCTCATTCTGATAGGAAAATACATTCTGAAGATCCAGACATACCTCATACATTTCCGGCTTCACATACATGGCAAGCGGCAATGCCCCCGTATTCTGGTACAATTTTAACTCAGATCCCTGCTGCTCTTCCAGCAGGGTATAGACAGGCGGCTGTGTCTCCGAAGTAATCCGGTAACGGACACCGAGGAACGACTCTGCCGCCACCGTGCTTCCCTCTTCATAATGGATTCCAAGCCCCATGCTATTTTGGTAGCCGAGTGTCAGTGCGATCTGGTGGACATTGTCCTGCTCCACTGAAGTGTAGGAATCAAGTCCATACAGATTCCACAGAAAGCTGTCATTTCCAGTGCGGTGCGACTCCTCCGTCAGCACTGCACGGTACCAGTCCCCATCTTCCCGGATCCGTTCCACAAGCTCCCCCGTCTGCTCCACATACTGGTCAAATTCGTCCACTGTGGCAGAAGCAAACTGTGTGCTGTACGTATACAAATACCCTGCATTCACGAGAAGCTCTGCACACATCATCACCGTCAGGATACCGGCTCTCAACTTTTTATTTCTGAAAAAGAAAAGCACCCCAAGATAACCAACGATCAGACAAAGATTTAACACAAAGTTCCCTTTATGCCCCTGTCCGGTAAAATGATAGCTCCAGACCAGACAGCCGCAAAGGAGCAGTCCTCCTGTCACTATCACGCCTGCCAGAAGTCTTTTTCTGCTTTCACCGCTCTCCTGCTCTATTCCCCATATCCGGTACGCCTGCTCTGCCGCCACCAGCACGAGAAAACTGTACAGGAATGAAAAACGGTGCGGTGACCCCATCGGCATACTGAACCCATGCCACATCACATACAGATTCTGGTGCATCATGGACAGCCACATTACCCCGATCAGCAGGAAATAGCCCAGTTTTTTCTTCCAGGAGCATTTTAAGAACAACAGCAGGATAAGCAGGATCACAGACAGCACACCGCAGTAAATCAATGCCCCGTTTCCGGTTATCACGCGGTCCGGCATCGTCCCTGCAAAGCTGTCTGTGAAAATGTCGGCAAAATCATAAATCTTCGACCAGTCGGAAAGCTGCGTCAGGTCGAATCCATTCTCCCCGGTCTTTCCGGACTGCAACAGATGCTGTACCGGAAAAATCACAATTCCCGCAAGACCGCCTCCTGCAAGGGAAGAAAACGCATAGCGCACCACAGACAAAAAGCGCTTCTTCCCCTCCGACAGAAAAAAGAAATAGACGACTGCATACAGCACGGAAAACAGACACAGCATATATCCCATATAAAAGTTTGTCATCACCGCGTATGCAATGGAAAAAATATACAAAAAACTTTTTCCCTCATCAAAAAGCCGTTCGATCCCGAGTACCATAAGCGGCAGCACAATCAGTGCATCCAGCCACATGATATTGTGAAAATATCCCGCCACAAAGGCAGAACCGGCATATGCAGTGGAAAAAAGTAAGGTTTCCCAGGATACATTTTTTCTCTGTAAATACAGATTCATGGTAAATCCCATGCTTCCAATCTTTAAAAGCAATACCACAAGCACCCCTGCATACAGATTCTGTTCATCAAAAAAATAAAACAGCAGATTGTACGGGCTAAACAGATAATAAGCCCCTACGCCGTACATATCCCCGCCGATCGCCCGCGAAAACGTATACCACGCGGACGCCTCCCCGTGCAAAATATCGTGCAGATGTACGAGAAAAGAACTGTACTGCCAGTTCATATCCCAGATCAGCAACGTGTGATTTCCAAATGGATATTGCCCGAACAGGGCAAGAATCATCAGACACAGTAATACCGGCAGCGCGAATGCCGCCAGCAGTCTTCCTCCTTTGTTTTTCCCCATAACTGTTGTCCCCTCTTTTGTCTTTTCACTTTTCAAATGTAGTCAGACTTTCTTACAGTATAACACAGACTCTTACCAAAAGGAATTCAGAATTTATGATTTTCTTAAGTTATTACTAAGCTTTTCTTAAGCTTACAGTCCTTGTCTTCCATCCCGTTCTCTGTTAAAATCAGGATAATATGTTTCATAGAAACTGCTTAGAAAAAGGAGATTAAAACACGATGAAATATGATTATTTAGTGATTGGCTCCGGACTTTACGGTGCCATCTTCGCACATGAGGCTAAGAAAGCCGGAAAATCTGTTCTTGTGATCGACAAACGCCCGAACATTGCCGGAAATATTTACACCGAAGAGATGGAGGGCATCCAGGTACACAAATACGGCGCTCATATTTTCCACACAAACCTGAAAAAGGTGTGGGACTACGTCAACCAGTTTGCGGAATTCAACCGCTTCACGAACTCTCCGGTTGCCAATTATCACGGAGAGCTGTACTCTCTTCCATTTAATATGTATACCTTTAATAAAATGTGGGGAGTCATCACACCGGAGGAAGCAGCTGATAAAATTGAGGCGCAGCGCAAAGAAGCCGGTATCACCGAACCGAAGAACTTAGAGGAACAGGCAATCTCCCTCGTTGGACGCGACATTTACGAGAAGCTGATCAAGGGTTACACAGAAAAACAGTGGGGACGCCCTTGCACGGAGCTTCCATCCTTCATCATCAAGCGTCTTCCGGTCCGCCTGACCTTCGATAACAATTATTTTAACGCCCTCTATCAGGGAATTCCGATCGGAGGCTACACCAGACTCGTCGCAAATATGTTAGACGGCATTGAAGTCCGTCTGAACACAGACTATCTTGCCGACAAGGCTACGTTTGATGCCATGGCAGACAAAGTCGTATACACCGGTGCGATCGATGCATATTTTGATTACAGACTTGGAACTTTAGAGTACCGTTCTGTCCGTTTTGAGACAGAAGTCTTAGATATGCCGAACTTCCAGGGAAATGCCGCTGTCAATTACACAGACGCAAACACCCCATGGACCCGTATCATCGAGCACAAATGGTTCGAATTCGGCAAGGATGCGGACGGCAACGACCTTGACAAGACGGTCATTTCCAGAGAATATTCTTCTGAGTGGAAGCCTGGTGACGAACCTTACTATCCGGTCAACGATGAGAAAAACGGTGCCCTGTATCAGGAATATAAGAAACTTGCCGAACAGGAACATAACGTCATCTTCGGCGGACGGCTTGGAGAATATAAATATTATGATATGGATCAGGTCATCGCTGCCGCACTTGCAAGGACAGAAGAAGAATTCAACTGCTAGGTCAGACGGACCCTGACTGAAAATGTACAAAAGCAATTTAAAAATGATCCTGAATTTCAAAAATCCCGCTTGTATCCGGAAATCCTATTCTTCCGGATACAAGCGGGATTTCTATTC
>CAKRFH010000125.1:0-7599 GCA_934320555.1 uncultured Roseburia sp. | reverse complement strand
AAACGCTTACTAACATTGCTGTTGTCAAAATGGTACTTACTAATTTCTTCTTCATAATATATATCTCCTTTTTCTATTCATAATGCCGCAAAAATTCCCGCGTCCGCTCTTCCCGCGGATTTTCGAAGACCTGCCGTGTCTCCCCGGCTTCCACTACCTGCCCCTGCTCCATGAGCACGACCTTCGTGGACACATTACGCGCGAACCGGATCTCATGCGTCACGACAAGCATTGTCCTGCCTTCGGCGGCGAGCTTCCTCATAACCTCAAGCACCTCAATGGTAAGCTCCGGGTCAAGCGCCGATGTCGGCTCATCAAAATAAATGATCTCCGGCTCCGTTGCAATTGCCCGCGCGATCGCAACCCTCTGCTGCTGTCCGCCGGAAAGCTGATCCGGATAATAATCATACCGGTCGGAGAGCCCTACTTTATCAAGTGCTGCTTTTCCGATCTCCACTGCCTTCCCTTTTGGCATCTTTCTGGCTACGATCAGCCCCTCTGTCACATTTTCAAGTGCTGTCTTGTTGGCAAACAGATTAAATCCCTGAAAGACAAATGCTGTCTTCTTCCGGATCGCCGCGATCTCCTTCTTCGATGCTTTTGCGAAGTCCATACACTCCCCGTCAAAGATCAGTTCCCCCTCATCGGCATGCTCCAGAAAATTGATACAGCGCAACAGCGTTGTCTTGCCCGCACCACTCGGTCCTAAAATGGCAACCACATCGCCTTTTTCCACGCTCAGATCCACACCTTTTAAAATTTCCACACCATCAAAACTCTTTTTTACCTGTTTTACTGTCAGCATATTACCGTCCCTTCTTTCCATAAAAAGCAAGCTTCTTCTCACCAAGACTCTGAAGCTTTGTCAGCACGGTACAGAACATCAGATAAATAAATCCGACTTCCAAATATAACGCCAGCGGTTCATAGGTTCTCGCCACGATCTTCTGGGTTGCCATGAACATCTCCGCCACGGTAATATTCGCCGCAAGGGACGTATCCTTCACCATGGAGATCAGCGAATTGCACAGGGACGGGAACGCGATCCGCATCGCCTGCGGCAGCACGATTCTTCTCATGATCTGCATGTAAGACATGCCGACACAATAGCCTGCCTCCATCTGCCCCTCCGGTACCGCCTCAAGCGCTGCACGGACTACCTCCGCACAGTAGGCACCCTCGTTGATGGAAAAGACAATCACCGCTGACGGGAACGGTGGTAACACGATCCCTAAGTTCGGCAGTCCGTAGAAAATAACGAATAACTGAACCAGAAGCGGTGTGCCCCTTATGATCCATATGTAAAATCTTGCAAGTTCTTTTAATACTTTTATGTGGGCAAACTGTACCATCGCAAGTGCTACCGCTATGATCATCGCAAAGGTAAATGAGATGATGGTAAGCGGTATGGTGACAGTCAGACCCGGCAACAGAATCTTTGTGAAAGAATCTGTGATAATCTGAAGTAACCGTTCGCTCATAACTCCTCCTGATTTTCTTCGAAAGCGTTCTTTGCTTTTTGCCTTCTGTTTTTGTACTGTTTCCAGCTCTTTATAAGCAGATTCTATTTCCCACTAAAAACATATGAATTATAGGATAGCACATTTATTTAAAATCGTCAATCCCTACAGAACATCTGTTTCCCATTTTATACAAAAAAAAGAACCCGCCACACGAACTTTATTTAGTATAGCGGATTCCTTCCTCTTCTGCAATTTTTATTTTCTATTGTAGTGTAAATTCCTTTTCAGTCACAGCTTCCTGTTCTATCTAAATTTATAAGCCTTTTATCTGGCAAATGCACTTGCTCCGCCGGCGATACATCCGCCATCGCAGAGAATGTCTGCCCCTGTCAGGTATCCCATCCTCTCATCGAGTAACGCTACATATAAAGGTGCGATCTCCTCCGGTCTTCCATTCCGTTTGACTGCCGCA
Source organism: uncultured Roseburia sp. (assembly GCA_934320555.1). Lineage (GTDB taxonomy): Bacteria > Bacillota > Clostridia > Lachnospirales > Lachnospiraceae > Roseburia. Next base: position 5,664 of record CAKRFH010000125.1, on the reverse strand, counting down.
AATTTTAAGTAAGTGGATGCCTCCTCCTGCTCGAGCGTCCCAAGCGGCGTCTCAAAGTTTCCCGGTGTGATACTTAAGACTCTGGCTTTTTTCTCCGCAAAGCGCGCGGCATCCTGCTTCGCATACCAGATAGTGAAATGTTTGCTGATGCTGTAGGCAACACCCTCCCTCGTCTTCTTCGGGAACAGGTTTACCCGTTTCATCATTTTCTCCAGAAAAAGCTTCCGGTTGACACGGGACAGTGGGTAGAGGCGCTTTGGCATGATAAACGACGGCGCCATATAGGCGGAAGTGGAGCTGGTGTCGATCACACATCCTCCTTCCGCGATCACTTCAAAAAATGCATCATTGATATTGACGGTTCCCATCGCGTTCGCCTGCATGATTTTCTCTGCACTTCCCATGTGCGGGCTCATGCCTGCGATATGCAGTACAGCCTTTACTTCTCCACACTCTGCGGCATGTTTCGCAAGTGTAAAACATGCTTCTCTGTCAGACACGTCACAACCAAATGCTTCTGCCTCATAGCCCATGCTCTGAAGCTCTTGCAATGCGTTTTCAAGTTTCTTTTTATTTCTTCCAACCAGGATTACATAGTATCCCTTCGCTGCGACTTCTTTCGCCGCTGCAAATCCGATTCCGGAGCCGCCTCCGGTTACGACGCATACCTTTTTCATATAATTACAGTCTCCTCATATATTTTTAAGCAATTGCAAAACTTCTGGAAAATGTATTTCAAATTGTTAATAACGCAAATTGAAGTTTCGTAATTGTCTATCATTCCATTCATCAATCACTCAAACTGATTACGCAATCTTCCCTTCCTGTCTGAGCCATACTGCCTCATCATGCAGTGTCTCCGCATAACTTCTGGTGTGATAACCGAGTTCTTTTTCCGCCTTGGAATAATCGAAGGTGTTGTTGCGCTCTAAGTTGTAGACAGAGAATGTGGTCATCAACGCTTTCTTTCCGGTCTTTTTCGCCTTCTTTTCCATCTGCTTTGCAAGCATTTTCGCCAGACCAAGTGGAAGATAGAATTTACAGGTGCCGCAGTGCAGGTCTTTGTCCAACAATCCGCACATTTCTTTCAGGGTTACTTCCTCGTTGCCGAGAATGTAGCACTCCCCTTTCCGTCCTTTGTCTGCGGCTGCGACACATCCGGCGGCCAGATCCCTGACATCACAGAGGTTGAAGCTTCCGCCCATACCAACCGGCATCTCCCCGTTAATGATTTTTATGATCGTGCCTGTCGTCTCTCCCACTGCATAGTCCTGAGGTCCTAAGATACCGCTCGGATGTACCACACAGGCGTTTAAGCCGTCTTTTTTCACGGCATCAAGTACTGCCTGTGTAGCCATCGCCTTGGTCTTACTGTACCAGCCCACCACTTTTTCCGGATCAAACTGGTTGACTTCCTTAATCTTCTGTCCCTTTGGAAGCTCCGGGATGGCGCCGGTGGAGCTGACATAAACCATCTTTTTGCACTCCGGATGTTCCAGACACTTTTTAATTATATTCTTTGTTCCACCGACATTCACATCGATCAATTTCTGATTAAAATCCGGATTGACGGTCACCATGCTTGCCACATGGATAACAATTGTCTCTGTTCCTTCCGGAACCGTAAAAAATGCTTCCAGTGAATCCGGATCACACAGATCTCCGTAGACAATCTCAGCTTTTTCCGGGATATATTTTGCTGATTTATCACCTTTTAAAACAAATGTTCTCACTTCGTCTCCACGCTCCAACAACTGATGGCATACATGGCTTCCAAGAAATCCTGCGGCTCCAGTTACTAAATATAATGTCTTACTCATGATACATTCCCTCTCTTTTTTCTTAATATGAATTGTGTTTGTTTCCTTTGATGGTTGTACCATAGAGAAGGTATGTTAAGGAAATGATGCTGTTTTATTGCTGTTTCGTTAAGGGGAAAAATTTGTGAAAAAAATGGCAGATGGAAATACGTGTTCACTTCCAACTGCCAGCTTTTTGCTGCAAAAGATAACTCTTACATATAATATTTCTTTACATCTTCCTTCAATTTTTCAAATAAGGGACAATAAATATGGATGATATCGTCAAATTTCTCCGCTGCAAATGTACCATCATAGTCATGTGCAAGCTGATTCCTGGTCTTTAACATTTGCATCCAATTGTCGTCCTCAATGATTCTATTTGTAAAAGCCTGCTGCAGTGTTTCCCTCGGCGACCCTACTGCAAAATCAAGAATTTCAAGCTGTTTGACCAAAATATCTTTCATGACCTTCCAGGCGATATCGAAGGTCAGATTATAATTCATGATCGTGCCTTCTAACACAAAATCTGCATTCGGATCCGCATTTTTACTTTTCTCAAGATTTTCAAGACATTTACAATAAGTATGATATCTGTTAATATATTTGCTTTCCATATTTTTGTATGTCCTCCAATAAGAATTTATTTTTAATACTGTCGTAATCAAAAATATCTATTTTTCGGAGCGTGTTGATTTCTTCCAGATCCTCTTCGAGTTTCAGAATATCCTGACATCCATACACCACAAAATCAATATCACTTGTCGGTGTTGCTGTCCCCGTCGCAAAAGATCCAAATAAATCCAGTCTCTGCACTTTATTTTTTTTACAAATCTCTGTTACCCTGTCTATCAGTTCCGGTATTGGCATTGTGTTCATCTTTTCTCTCCTGACTTTCATCTAGTATAACGGATTTTTCTTCGTCCTGCAATTCCATTTTTTCCATAATAAAAACCGTCAGGCTACAGGATCTCCCTGCCTGACGGTTTTCTGATTTACAGCAGCGCCTGTGCCTTCCTGCACACCACTTCTGCCTCGTCTGCCTTCGCCTCTATAAGTGGATTGATTTCTTCTTCCTTCTTTGCCTGAATCCTTGTAAAGACTGGATACGCTGCTCCCCAGAGAGCAAAGCCTGGGATAGCGAGCAGGATCATCAGCCAGATGACCGGTGTCTGTGCCGTCACTGCAAATACGGAACCCGCTATGAAGGCACAGCCAATAACGCCGCAGCTTATCGCTGCCATTGTGGCAGCAGAGGCTTTGGATTCCTCCAACTTTTCCCTCTCTCTCATGCATGCCTCATAATGTCTCTGAAGTCTTATAAGCTCTGTTTTATTTAAGATGGCACGGCTTCTTTTAAAATGAAGCACGGCTTTTCCACCACTCTTTTCCACCGGTACATTCGGATCCAGCTTCCATCCAAAGTTTTCGTATCCGTCCAGATACTCGGAAAGCTGCTCCTCCTGCACCGTCACTTTCAGATAATCATAACTTTCAAACTCACTCATTTCGCACACTCTTTCCTGCCGGTTTACTTCCGGCTGCTCTTTTTCTGTCAGTCTTTTTCAGGCTCTTTTCTCGGGATCAATACAGTAAATCTGCTTCCGCGCCCCTCTTCGCTCTCCACTTCGATCTGATATCCGTTCAGCTGCAATACCCGCATGGCAAGCGCCAGCCCAAGCCCGTTTCCCGCCATCGCATGGGAGGTATCGCCCTGATAGAATTTTTCAAAAATATGCTTTCTCGTCTCCTCACTCATCCCGCATCCGGTGTCTTCCACAGAAACCCGGATCATATGTTCATCTGATTTCTCCCGGAGTGTGATGGAGCCCCCCGGCTCTGTGAATTTCACTGCATTGGAAAAAAGGTTATTCCACACTAACTCCATTAACGATGCATCCGCGGTGATCTTCACCGAATCCTCCATATCCGCATCGAACTCGATGTCTTTTTCCTCCCAGACCGGCTCATAGTTCACGGCACATTCCGCCAGCTGCCCGCAGAGGTCGTATTCTTCCATTACCGGGACAATCGTCTGCTTTTCCAATTTATTCAGCTTTAAAATATTGCTGATCAGCTCTGACAGACGCTTTGTTGTATGGAAAATCGTCTGTGCATACTCTTTTTGTTTCTCCGGATCCTGCTCCATGCACAAAAGCTCGGCATTGTTCTCGATGATGGCAAGAGGTGTCTTGATCTCATGGGAGACATTGGAAAAAAAGTCTGTTTTCAATGTCTCGATGCTTCCCAGCTCCTCCACCATTTTGTTGAAATCAATAATCATGATATCCAGGTAGTCCAGGTGTTCGGAAGTATGGATGGTCGGAACATACACGGAAAAATCTCCCTCAGATACCTTTCTGGTCGCATCCGCGAGGTCATGCATCGGTTTCTCATAGTGATCTTTGATCCGGTTTCTTGTAAAAACAGTCAACCCTACTGCAACTGCTGACCAGTACAGGATCGGAATGATTACCTGTATCACTTTCCCCAGCTCTACCGCATTCATCCAGACGATCATTCCCGTATGAATACCCGACATCAAAAACAGTACCAGCAGGTAAACTAAAAATACCGATGTCGGAAAACGGTCATCCCGGATTTTATTATTGAATTCTTTTTTCATATTTTTATTCTTCCTGTTATTTTTTTCCTGCCTGTTTTCGGCAGCTGCCATTCTTTTATGCACTACCAGCGAATTGCGCTGAAAATATGCTGTTCAGGATTTTCATTGTCATGCGTTATAACAATACCGCCTTATATCCCAGTCCACGTACTGTCTTAATCTCGAACCCGTCACATGCTTCGAACTTATCCCGAAGCTTTGTCACATACACATCCACCGCACGAAGGCTTGCCCCGGAGTCAATCCCCCAGAACTCATCCATCAGCTGTGCCCTTGTGAAAGTCTTCTTCGGATAGGACAATAACTTATATAAAATATTGAATTCTCTTGTCGTCACCGGGATCTCCTCCCCGTCGACCGTGGCTGTCATGCCGTCCGCATCCAGTTCCAGATTCCCGACTGTAAGCTTTCTCTCCATCTCGATATTGGCACGGCGCAGCAGCGCCCTCACACGCATCTCAAGTTCTGCGAGCTCTACAGGCTTCACCATATAGTCGTCAATTCCGACCAGAAAACCTTTCCGCTTGGAAGGAAGATCATCCTTCGCCGACATGAACAGAATCGGGATCGTCTTATTCACCTGGCGCACCGTCCGGGCGAACTCAAACCCATCCACACCCGGCATCATAATATCGGAAATGATCAGGTCATATAGATTATTGTACATCTCATCATATGCCTCGTTTGCACTGAGGACTCCTTTTGCTTCGAACCCACAGTCGTTTAAATAGGTACATACGGAGTGGTTTAGGTTTTTGTCGTCGTCTACTACGAGAATGTGAATCATTATTTCTCTCCTTGTTTCATTATAAGTTGCACTGCAACTGCAATTCTCAGTGTACAGCAGGGAAATACCACTGCTCATTGCTCTATCACATTTATATATATCTTAATCTGGTAGTGTTGGAAATTTGTTTGAGTTTTGTTTCAGAATTGTTAATAGATATTTTTTATAATCATTTATTTTAATTTATTGTAAAGAACTGTCTCTGTTCCTGTTATTAAATCTGTCTTTTTCTTATAAAGAAGAGTCCATGATGCCTGATTCTTAGAATAATCCATCTTTTCTTCCGGAAAAAACGAACGGCAGAAATACTTATCTCCATCGTCATTCGATAAGAATAAAAATAAATTTCTGCTTTCCATTTTATTTTCCATAAGATAATCAGCCTCAATCATTGAATACATATTTGCCTTTTTATTGTATTTAAACACTGTATCATTACTATCTATCATTTG
>CAKRFH010000124.1:0-7601 GCA_934320555.1 uncultured Roseburia sp. | reverse complement strand
AATGGAAATCTGGAGGAAGCCCCACCCATCCCCGGCTTACACAACCTATCGCCCGGCAGCGTAGGCTCCCAGCCAAATTCGGATTTATGAAAGAAAAAAGGAGACTAAAAAATGGAAAAATATTTAGATAAAAATGCATCCCCAAAAGACCGTGCCAGAGATCTGCTGGCAAAACTGTCCCCGGAGGAAAAGTTAGCGCAGACACAGTGCGTGCTCGTGCCACAGGAGAGACTGGCACAGGCAAAGGCATTCATCACAAATGGAATGGGAGAAATCTCCACACTGGATGTCCGGAACATTACAGACCGGCATGAAGCCGTGAAATTCATCAATCAGGTGCAGAACATTGTCATGGAGAGCAGTCCGCACCGGATTCCGGCAATCTTCCATATGGAAGGGCTCTGTGGTGCATTCGTGCAGGATGCAACCAGTTTCCCGTCCGGAATCGCAAGAGCGTCAGGCTTTGATCCGGAGAACGAGCAGAAAATCGGCGCGATCGTGGCGAGACAGGAGAATGCAGCAGGAATCACACATACATTAGCGCCTGTCTTAGATATTTCCAGAGATTCCAGAATGGGAAGACAGGGTGAGACTTATGGAGAGGATCCGGCACTGGCTTCTGCAATGGGAAGTGCCTATACAAAGGGAATCCAGCAGACACCGGTTACAATTGATGGGGATGAGAGATATTCCGAAGCAGTGGCAAAACATTTCATGGGATTCCATAATTCGCTCGGCGGTATCCATGGCGGTGATTCCATGACCACACCGAGACTGATGGAGGAAATCTACGGAAGACCGTTCCAGGCGGCGATCACAGAGGCAAACCTGCGCGGAGTGATGCCTTGCTACTGTACGTTTGACGGAGAGCCTGCCTCTGCATCAAAGCATCTTCTGACTGATATTTTAAGAGGTGAGATGAAATTTGACGGTCTTGCAGTATCGGATTACAGTGCAGTGGAGAATGTACATAAGGTACAGAAAGCATATGAGACACTCACAGATGCAGGCGAGGCATGCATGAAAGCCGGAATGGATGTGGAGATGCCAATGCCATCCGGATACAATGACAAGCTTCTAGAGCGCTTCAAGTCTGGAGAGACTGATATGCAGATACTTGATACCGTTGTACTTAGAATTCTGGAAGCAAAATTCAGAATGGGACTGTTCGAGCATCCATATGCACTGGAGGGAGATGCGTTTGACGAGGTATTCTTCGATGAGAAAGACAAAGAAGTGACGTTAAAAGCAGCTACAGAGTCCCTGATCCTTCTGAAAAATGATGGAGTCCTTCCAATCAGCAAAAAAGTGAAAAAAATTGCTGTAATCGGTCCGCACGCAGCCAATGCAAGGGATTTCTTCGGCGGTTATACCCATATCAGCATGGTGGAGGCAGTCCATGCAGTAGCCAACTCCATTGCCGGAATCGGAGATGCAGCATCTAACTCTGACCGGAAAGTAAAATATGTGCCGGGAACCCAGATCCAGAGCAACGAAACGGAAGAATTTGAGGAGGTTTTAACTACTATTAAACCGGGCTGCAAGAGTCTGCTAGAGGAATTGAGAGCAGAATTGCCGGATACAGAGATCCTCTATGCACATGGTTATGCAATCGCGGGACCGGATGAGAGCGAGTTTGCAGAAGCGTTAGAAGCTGTCAGAAATGCAGATCTCTGCATCCTGACACTCGGCGGCAAGCACGGTTCCTGCTCGGTGGCATCCATGGGAGAGGGCGTTGACGCAACCGATATCAATCTGCCACCGTGCCAGGACCGCTTCATCGAGGAAGCCGCAAAACTTGGCAGACCGTTAGTTGGAGTGCACTTCAACGGACGCCCGATTTCCAGTGACATTGCCGATTCTAAATTAAATGCCATCTTAGAAGCATGGAATCCGTCAGAAGCCGGAGCGCAAGCCATCGTATCCGTTCTCACCGGAGCAGAAAATCCAAGCGGAAGACTTCCGGTCTGCGTTGCCTACAACGCCGGACAGATCCCGATCTTCTACAACCACGTAAACGGAACCTCCTGGCATCAGGGTGCAAGTATCGGTTTTGCCAACTATGTAGATATGCCGCATACCCCGAGATACTTCTTCGGCTATGGTTTATCCTATACCACCTTCGAATACAGTAACCTCAGGTTGGACAAGGAGAACATGAGCGCTGACGGAAGCATCCACGTATCCGTAGATGTGACAAACACCGGCTCCGTCGCAGGAACCGACGTAGTCCAGCTCTACATCCGAGATGTCTTTGCCTCCATGGTAAGACCGGAGAAAGAACTCGCAGGCTTCGTCCGCGTTCCTCTTACCCCGGGCGAGACAAAAACGGTTACCTTCGAACTGAAAGCAACCCAGCTTGCCTTCCTGACCACGGATATGAAGTGGAAGGTAGAGAAGGGTGCCGTTGATGTCATGATCGGAAAATCCTGCGACGATATCGTATTAACTACTCAGGTACAGATCGAAAATGACGCCTATATCGACGGAGCAAAGAGAAGCTTCTATGCTGTTTCAGAGATTAACGAATAAAACGCAGTGCGATAAAGAGAAATTTTAAGAGAACGAATATAACATAAATCAGAGCTATCAGAGAAGATTTGCAGAAAAATCTGACCAGCCTAAAACTAGTTTGGTAAGATTCAGTCTATAAGAAAAGTTACCTGAATCATATGAAGCCAGAAATGAGTAACTTGTGAGCAAATTTATTAGATAACCTCAAGATAGGTAAGGGGAAACTCATAGAAAAGTAAATTAGATTTGGAAGCAGATGGTGGGCTGTGGGAAGACCTTGGGGAGCCGCCGGTCCTTAGCTTGCAGTCGAGCAGAGCTGGTGGTGGCTTGCCAACAACTGGCAATGCGAGGATGGAAGCTTAGTACCGCTGCGAGCGACACGGAGCGGGAGCGTGTCTTCCCACAGCCCACCATCTGCTTCCAAATCCCACATAACCTAAAGAAGTTTCCCCTTACCGAGCCACAAACTTTGAAAGGAAGTAAAAATCATGGAAACCATAAAGAAGATTTTTGGCAAACTCGGAGACATCGTAGCCGTCAGCGCCTGGTGCTTCGTCTGCTGCCTTCCGGTCTTTACCGCCGGAGCCAGCATATCCGCCCTCTACTACGCGGTGAACAAGTCCATATGCAACAATCGCGGCTACGTGTCGCAGGAATTCTTCCGCAGCTTCAAAAACAACTTCAAAGTGACAACACCCGGATGGCTTATCCACGTTGCCCTGATCGCTGTCTTCGCTTTCGACTTCTATCTGGTGGGAAACTGGCAGGTAGGCTGGAGTCGGATCCTATTTATGGTATTATTTGTGCTCCTTACCTTTACAGTAGCCAGCTGGGCAATTTACTTTCAGACATATGTGGCAAGATTCAATGACGGACTGAAACTTGGACTCATCAATTCCGGAAAGCTGGCACTGGCGGGATTTGCAAAAACGATATTTCTCACGCTGCTGTTGCTGGTATTCCTTGTGGCAGGCCTATACTTCCTCCCGGCAGTGCTTGTGCTTCCGGGGATCTATGGCGTGATCGCAGTGAAGATATTAGAGCCAGCCTTCCGGAAAATAATGTCGGAGGAAGACCTTGCACTGGAAAATGAGAGAAATCAGATTTGGAGTTAAAAATAAATGAAACAGGAAAAAAATAAAACAACCATAACACTGGTACTTATGATCGCAGCCTGTGTCTTAAGTTCACTGGTGCAGACAGCGCTAAATACCGGGATTTCTCCTATTATGGAAGAAATGCAGATCAATGCATCCACAGCGCAGTGGCTGACCAGCGGATATTCGCTGATGATGGGAATTACGATCTTAATCACCGCATTTCTGATTAAGAGATTTCCAACGAGACCACTGTTCCTTCTTTCCGTAGGAATCTTCAGTGGCGGAATTTTACTGGCAGCGCTGGCACAGTCGTTTGCGGTATTACTGGTCGGACGGCTGATTCAGGCGGCAGCGGGAGGTATCATTGCAAGCCTTGCACAGGTTGTCATCCTGACAACCGTTCCGGAAGAAAAAAAGGGTTCTGTAATGGGAGTTTTCGGGCTTGCCATCTGCGCGGCACCGGTTCTTGCCCCGACACTTGCCGGAGTGGTCATTGATCTTGCCGGCTGGCACATGATCTTCTGGGGCTGTCTGGTACTTTGCCTTCTTTTGCTGGTAGTGTCTGCACTGACAGTGGGAAATGTGTTAAAGACAGAACAGGCGTCCTTTGATATTGTTTCTTTTGTGTTTTGCGCAGTGGGTTATACCGGAGTGACACTGGCTCTTGGAAATATCGGAAATAATGGTTTTGTCAGTGCTCAGGTAATCCTTCCATTCCTGCTTGGAGTGGCAGCATTTGCCGTGTTTGTGAAAAAACAGCTTGGCATGGAAGAGCCTTTTCTTGAAATAAGGATTTTTAAAGACAGCACATTCCGGACAGCAGCGATCGCATGTATGATCCTTTATGGCATTATGCTTGCATCCGGCACCATGATTCCCATCTATGCGCAGTCCATGAGGGGAATGACAGCGACAGCATCCGGGCTTCTCACAATGCCGGGATCTCTTGCAACGGCGGTTGTCAGTATGCTTGCCGGAAAATGGTATGACAGATATGGAGTCAGAAAGATTTATCTGATCGGGACATTGCTGCTTGTAACATCGTCTGTTGCATTCTGTTTTCTTGGGGAAGATACTTCCGGTATGTATATTATTGTGGCAAATCTCGTGCGTTCGGTTGGCTGTGGCATGCTTATGATGCCGACCATTACCTGGGCAATGAGTAAGCTTGATGCAAAATATACATCAGACGGTACGGCAATTATTACGAGCTTAAGGACAGTAGCAGGGTCGCTTGGAGCGGCAGTTTTTACCTCGATTATGACCGTTGCGGCGCAGAACGAAACGGCGGTGGGGCAGATCATTGGTGTGAATATCGCTTTTGCAGTGATGTGTGTTCTTACGGCTGTTTTATTCGGTATTGCGGTTGCAAAAGTAAAATAAAAGAAAAGCAGAGTTTGAACTTCTATGGGAACTTCGGGGATATAAAATATTTCTGAATGGTAAAAAAATGAGAGATAACTGGCAATGTTAAGAAACGAGACAGAAGGAGGGCAGAGATGAGAAATAAAATCACAATCAACGATGGATGGAAATTTGTAAAAAAAGCGGAAGATGTCCAGATGGCAGTAACTGCACCGGGTGAAGCGGTAAATCTGCCTCACACCTGGAATGCGAAAGACGGGCAGGACGGTGGAAATGATTATTACCGCGGTACGTGCTGGTATGTGAAAAAAATAACGAAACCGAAAAAGGTGGAGGAGACAGATGAGATCTGGATCGAATTTGGCGCCGCAGCAATGACGGCGGATGTCTACTTAAATGGAAAGAAGCTGTTCCATCATGAAGGAGGTTATTCCATTTTCCGGGTGAATCTGACAGAGGAGCTGCAGGAGGAAAATGTGCTTGCAGTTGCTGTGGATAACAGTGCGAATGATCATGTCTATCCACAGAAAGCAGATTTTACTTTCTATGGGGGAATTAACAGGGATGTTTCCCTGATCGTGGTTCCGCGGGTTCATTTTGAACTTGGCTGCTACGGCGCGCCGGGGATTAAGGTGACACCGGAACTATCAGAGGATTTAAAGACTGCAAAAGTGACGGTAGAGGCATGGGTAGAACGGCAGGGTTTCCAGACAAAGCAGGGTGCAAAGAATATCGCATTGGAGCCAGATGGACAGAATGTATCAGGAAGGCAGGTAACATTTCAGATTGGAGATTTTGTTCAGATTGCGGAAGCAGAGCAGGATGGACATGTACAGACCGTTTTTGAGTTAGAAGATGTACATCTGTGGAACGGAACGAGAGATCCATATCTGTATCATGTAACAGCAGAACTGTCTGATGACAGAGTCGAGACAGATTTTGGACTCCGGACATTTGCATGGGATGCCGAAAAAGGATTTTTCCTGAATGGAAAAAGTTATCCGCTGTGTGGCGCGGCAAGGCACCAGGACCGTCAGGGCGTCGGGACTGCCATCACAAAAGAGATGATGGAGGAGGACATGGCACTGATGCGCGAGATGGGTGCCAATACGGTACGCCTTGCCCATTACCAGCATGACCAGTATTTCTATGATCTCTGCGACAGATATGGGCTGGTTGTATGGGCAGAGATCCCATATATCACACAGCATATGCCGGATGGCAGGGAAAATACGTTAAACCAGATGCAGGAACTTGTGGTTCAGAGTTACAATCATCCGTCGATTGCATGCTGGGGACTTTCCAATGAGATTACAGCAGCCGGCGGCATCGGGGAAGATATGATGGAAAATCACAGACTGCTAAATGATCTCTGCCACAGATTAGACAAGACCAGACCAACGACAATGGCACACGCTTTTATGCTGGAACCGGGTAATCCGCTTGTCACACTTCCGGATATCCGTTCCTATAATCTGTATTATGGCTGGTATATCGGTGAACTGGATGGAAATGATCAGTGGTTTGATGATTTCCATGAAAAATACCCGGATGTTGTGATTGGCCTGTCGGAATATGGCGCAGATGCCAATCCGGCTTACCAGAGTGGAAAACCGGAGAAAGGGGACTGGACAGAAGGTTATCAGGCACTTTATCATGAACACCTGCTTAAAATGTGGAAAGAACGCCCGTATATCTGGGCGATGCATTGCTGGAACATGTTTGACTTTGGTGCAGATGGCAGGAATGAAGGCGGAAAACCGGGACAGAACCAGAAGGGACTGGTTACTTTTGACCGGAAAACGAAGAAAGATGCATTTTACATTTACAAAGCGTATTTGTCAGAAGAAAAATTCGTGCATCTCTGTGGAAAACGTTACAAAGACCGTACAGAAAAAGTGACAGAAGTCAAAGTGTACTCCAATCTGCCGGAGGTAACGTTGTATGTAGACGGAAAAGAGCTTGAGACAAAACAGGGGGATAAAGTATTCTGCTTCGATGTTCCGATTGACAGAACTTGTGACAAAAATGCAGGTGAAGACAGATCAGGCGCAGAAAAATCAGAAACCGCATGGCACAAGATAACGGCTGTGAGCGGGGCATATCAGGACAGCATGGAAATCCGGTTTGTAACAGAACCAAACGCATCCTACAAGGCAGCGGGAGGAGAAGTGCAGAACTGGTTTGACAAGCCGGAAGAGATGATCCGGGAAGGCTATTTTTCCATCTTTGATAAAATGTGCGACATCAAAGAATCTCCGGAGGCGGCAAAGGTCTTACAGAAAGTCATGGATATCGCGATCGCTTCCTATGGAGATGTTGCAAAGGCAGCCAAGCTGCCGGAAGCTGTACAGCGCATTCAGGATATGCAGCCACTTGAAAAGATTTTAAAACAGGCAGCAAAAGCGTTCACAGCGGAGCAGATCAAGGAATTTAATCATGAGTTTAATCAGATTCCGAAGCAGAAAAGAAACGAACTTTGTTGATTGGACTGTATATACGCAAGGAATTCTATTATTTCATTTTCAGGTGCAATGTGTTATACTATGTTTAAAGCAGTGAAAATATACTGTATTGCAAGAATTCGGTTAGGATGTGGTTCGATTTTTTGCTACATAACAA
>CAKRFH010000123.1:0-7914 GCA_934320555.1 uncultured Roseburia sp. | reverse complement strand
TTTCAAAATAGGTTCGAACCGAATCAGCAGTTCTTGTTTCCAATGTAATAATCATAAATATACACCTCGTCAAATTCCGATTGAGATTTCACCTGTAAAGTGGACAGCCCCCAATTGGTGAACTGTCCACTTTTTTTAATAATGAGAATCAAGGTGAACTCGTTATTTATTTCGCCAGCAGCATCATAATCTTGTTACTGCGCTCCACGAATCTGCTCATCTCGTCGACAGAGAGCGGATGGTTCGAAAGCACTGCAAGATCATACAACTGCTCACAGAACATCGGAACGTGCTCGGAATCTTTGTGCTCGAAAATGTACTTCACAAGATTGTTATTTGCATTCAGAGTCAGAGTCTGGTCTGCGGCGAACATGCTCATGTCCATGCCGCCCATGCCGTTCATGGCGTACATCTTCATCATATCCTGCATACGTCTTCCTTCCTCAGAGAGGGTGATAATGGAAGAGATGTTCTCGTTTTTCAGCTTTTCAACTTTGACTGTCAGCTTGTCGTTATTCAATGCTTTCTTAAAGACTTCGGTCAGAGTGTCTGTCTCATTCTTCAAGTCTTCCTCGGAAGTCTCATCCTTTAAGGAGTCTGTCACATCGGCATCGATACGCATAAACTTATACTTTTCATTCCGCTGCTCTAACTGGGTGATGAAGGAAGTATCAATATTGTGGTCTAAAATGACTGCCTGCATCTTCTGCTCCTTGAAGAGCTTAATATATTGTCCCTGCTGGACTTTGTCGGTGACGTAGTAGATAACCTTGCGTTCATCCTTCTCATCGTCAGCAGAAGCATCGCTGCCATCAGCAGAACTGTCAGATGAAGCATTGCCGAGAGTGTCTGTAACTGGATTACCATCTTTGTCTAATACCTCCGCATCATCTTTCTTTTCCTCTTCCTTAACGAGTAATTCCGGAAGGGTGAGATACTTGTCATCTAAGTTCTTGAACAGAATATAATCGTTCATTTTGTCACAGAACTTCGTATCTTTTAAGCAGCCATATTTGATAAATGGGCTGATATCATCCCAGTATTTCTCGTAGCTTTCCTTGTCGGTCTTACACATGCCAATCAGCTTGTCAGCGACTTTCTTCGTAATGTATTCGGAAATCTTCTTGACGAAACCATCATTTTGAAGAGCGGAACGGGAAACGTTAAGCGGAAGATCCGGACAATCGATCACACCTTTTAACAGCATCAGAAATTCCGGAATGACTTCCTTAATATTGTCGGCGATAAATACCTGGTTATTATACAGCTTGATCGTTCCTTCAATGGAATCGTACTCGGTATTGATCTTCGGGAAGTACAGGATACCTTTTAAGTTGAACGGATAATCCATATTCAGATGAATCCAGAACAGAGGCTCCTTATAGTCTAAGAAGACTTTCCGGTAAAATGCCTTGTATTCCTCATCAGTGCAGTCCTTCGGGTTCTTTGCCCATAACGGGTTCGTGTCATTAAGCGGAACCGGACGTTTTACAATCTTTAACTTGTCTTTGGCAGGGGATACTTCGACAAGCTCTTTTTCGCCGTTCTCATTTTCTTTCTCCTCTGTCTTGGCTTCCTCGTGGATCTCCTCGACAACGGTATCGGTATCTAATCGGTCAGCGGCATCGATCGTTTCGTACTGTGTCTCGGCATTTGCCTTGGATAAAAAGATCGGGGTTGGCATGAAAGAGCAGTACTTCTCGATGACTTCCCTTGCACGGTACTCATTGGAAAATTCCAGGGAATCTTCATTCAGGTACAGTGTGATTTCCGTACCGACACCTTCCTTCGTGCCATCTGTCATATCGAATTCTGTACCGCCATCACAGGCCCAGTGTACCGGAGCGGCACCTTCCTTATAAGATAAGGTATCAATGGTTACCTGGTCGGCTACCATAAAAGCAGAGTAAAAACCGAGACCAAAATGTCCGATGATCTGGTCGTCATTTGCCTTGTCCTTATACTTCTCAATAAAGTCTGTTGCACCGGAGAATGCGATCTGGTTAATATATTCCTCCACCTCATCCGCAGTCATTCCAAGACCGTTATCGATAAACTTCAATGTCTTTGCATCCGGATCCACAATAATCTGAATCTGTGGCTTGTAATCAGCCGGCAACTGATATTCGCCCATCATATCTAACTTCTTTAACTTTGTGATCGCGTCGCAGCCATTGCTGATCAGCTCACGGTAAAAAATATCGTGGTCGGAATATAACCATTTCTTAATAATCGGGAACAGGTTATCGCTGTTAATTGAAAGATTTCCATGTTTTTCTGCCATAATAAACACTCCTTTTTATTGTACTTGACGATATAGCCAGCCATACAACGGACAGGCCTGCCGTCTTATTTTTGCTTTAATCGGAGAAAAGGAACTTCTCCGCACCCTATAGCAGTTATATTATTACGCTTTTTCTCAAAAGTCAATAGAAAATTAGCACTCTTTCGAAATGAGTGCTGACAAAGCACTACAATACGCTGGCTGTTTCTGTTTATAACCGGCAGGGGAGCAGTTTCACAACCTCATATTTCCCGAAAAAAACGCATAAACTGTAAGAAAAACGAGACGGAGCAAAAATGAAAACATATATCGCATACCGCGGCACTCTGATCGTATTTGCACTCCTGTTCCTCTTAGGCTGGGAAACGGCAGCTTTCATGCAGCACCAGAGGGAAAATAACAGGGCAGAACAGACCATGCAGATGGAACAGGCGGCAGATAACTGGGGATTGGGGTTTGGAGAGTCCGGAAAAGAACTGCAGCCAACGGGAAACGTACCGGCACAGGAGCTGGCAAAAGAGGATGCTTACTATATAGGAAGCGACACGGAAAAAGTGATCTACCTCACCTTCGACTGTGGTTATGAAAATGGAAATACGGAAAAAATTCTGGATGCGTTAAAAAAGCATCAGGCACCGGCAACCTTTTTTGTCGTGGGACACTTTCTGGAATCCGCGCCGGAACTGGTCAAAAGAATGGTGGAAGAGGGGCATGTGGTCGGCAACCATACCTACCATCATCCGGATATGTCTGCCATTTCCAGCCTTGATTCTTTCCGGCAGGAATTAGACAGCGTCCGGGAACTGTATCAGACAATCACCGGGGAGGAAATGATCCGGTATTATAGACCGCCACAGGGCAAATACAGTGAGGAAAACCTGAAAATGGCAAAAGAGCTTGGATACCGCACTTTTTTCTGGAGCCTCGCCTATGTGGACTGGAAAACGGATGCTCAGCCGACCGAAGAGGAAGCGTATAAGAAACTGACCGGGAGAATCCATCCGGGAGCGATTGTGCTGCTGCACAACACCTCTTCCACGAACGGGGAGATCCTGGACGGACTTTTAACAAAGTGGGAGGAGATGGGGTACACATTTTGCCCGCTGTCAGAGTTGTGGGAAAATACAGGGGGAAGCGAATAATTATTTTGACATTTAAGATGTGATTGACTATACTAGTTTTAATTGTTTGTAAAAATTGATGGTAATATACCGGGATGAGGAGATTAGATATGACGATACAGGAGTGCTACGAGAATATCGGTGCAAATTACGATGAGATGCTCGGAAGAATCGGAAAACCGGAGCGGATTGAGAAGTTTTTGAAGCTTTTTTTGAAAGATGACAGCTATCCGGGACTGTGCAAAGCAATGGAAGAGAAAGATTACAAGCAGGCATTTGCCTGTGTACATAACCTGAAAGGGGTGTGCCTGAATCTGTCTTTGGGACCGCTTGCGACAGAGGCGAGTGAGCTGTGTGAGCTTCTCCGTGGAGGAACACGGAAAGAAGGTGCAGAAGAACTGTTTGCAAAAGTACAGAAGAGCTATGAGAAAGTAGTTGCCAATATCGGGGAACTGTAAGTCTGTGACGAATAAAAAACCGTCAGATACAGAATACTATTACAGCGAAGGTGAAAAAGGACGCGGTGGAAGCGCTGTGTCTGGAAGATACTGGGAGAAGACATAAGTGGATAAGATTTTAGTAGTAGATGACATAGCACTGAACTGTGCCATGCTCGAGGAGATGCTCGGGGACGAATACGAGGTCGTGACAGCAGAAAATGGCAGGATAGCCATGCAGATATTGGAGGATCACTACCAGGAATTTGCGGTAGTTCTCTTAGACCTGATCATGCCGGATGTGGACGGGTTCGCAGTGCTTGAACGGATGAAGGAGCGGGACTGGCTTGCAACGCTGCCCGTGATCGTCATAAGCGGTGAAGATTCGAAAGATGCGGAGAAGCGCAGCATGATGCTTGGGGCTTCGGACTATATCCGCAAGCCTTTCGATGAGTTTCTTGTCAAAAGAAGAGTGAAGAATACAGCGGATCTGTATCTGTATAAGAAATCGTTAGAGCGCAAGGTGCAGAATCAGACGAATGAGCTGCATGAGCAGTATCTGCTGCTGCAGGAACAGGCAGAGAAGATCAGGAAGACGAATGAACGTGTTGTTGATATTTTAGGTACGGTTGTTGAGTACCGGAATTTGGAGAGTGGCGAGCATATCCAGAGAGTGAAGGGCTTCACGAGAATCCTTGCAAAGGAGCTTTCGGCAGAAAGACCGGAGTACGGATTGACACAGGAGAATATCAAGGAGATCGTCTCTGCAAGTGCATTGCATGATATTGGGAAGATCGCGATCCCGGATCATATCCTGTTAAAGCCAGGCAGGCTGACTGCGGAGGAGGTCGAGATTATGAAGACCCACGCGGCAAAGGGCGGCGAGATTATCCGGCAGATCGAAGGTGTCTGGGATGCCAGAAGTAAGAAAATCTGCTATGAAATCTGCAGACATCATCATGAGCGGTATGACGGCAGGGGATATCCGGACGGATTAAAAGGGGAGGAAATCCCGATCGCCGCGCAGATTGTATCGCTTGCAGATGTGTATGACGCGTTAGTCAGTGAGCGTGTATACAAGAAGCCGTTCCCGCCTGACAAGGCATTTGAGATGATTTTAGCAGGTGAATGCGGTGCATTTTCACCGAAGCTTTTAGACTGCTTTAAAAAGGTAAGGGGCGAGTTCGAAGCCCTTGCACAGCAGAACAGTCAGGGCAGTGCGGCATATCATTTATAATAGTAGAAAAAAGAAGCTTTCGCTGGAGGATATGTTCGGTTGGATGTATGTTTCAGACGAAAGTTTTTTTCATTTTAAAGGAGTTTTTACTTGTATTTTTAGGAGAAAACATGTATATTTATGCAGAACAATGAAAAAACAGGAGAGAGGAGTGTATTTATGAAGAAAAAAAGCAGAAGTCTGATCTGGATATTGCTTTCCGTTTTTCTTCTGACCGGGATTGCCGGCTGTCAGAAGCAGGGCGGGACGGTGACAGATGCGACAGAGACAGAAAGCGGACAGATTACAACAGTAGATGACATTTCCGGAAAAAGAATCGGTGTACAGCTTGGAACGACCGGAGATATTTATGCATCCGATTACGAGAATGACGGGTCCGAAACGACCGTGGAGCGCTACAACAAAGGTGCAGATGCCGTGCAGGCATTAAAGCAGGGAAAGATCGACTGTGTCATCATTGATGAACAGCCGGCTCTGGAGTTTGTTAAGCTAAACAGCGGCCTCAAGATTTTAGAGGAAGATTTTGCATTAGAGGAATATGCGATCGTTATTGCAAAAGGAAACGATGCACTTTTAAATGATGTGAATGGTGCACTCGAGAAGCTTAAGACAGATGGAACCATCGACCAGATTTTAAAGAACTATATCGGAGATGAGGCAGGTAACTATCCATACACAGAGAAGGATCAGGATCACAGCAATGGCACGCTCACCATGGCGACCAATGCAGAGTTTCCACCATATGAGTATTATGAAGAGGGAAATGTAGTCGGAATCGATGTGGATATGATGCGTGCGATCTGTGATGAGCTCGGAATGGAGCTTAAAGTGGAGGATATGGCATTCGATTCCATTATTCCTGCAGTTTCCACCGGAAAGGTAGATGTCGGAGCAGCAGGCTTCACTGTCACAGAGGAGCGGAAGAAGAACATCAACTTTACGGATACATACGCTACTTCCAAACAGGTGATCATTGTAAAAACAAGTGCATCTGACGGTGGGACAAGCACAATCGGAGAGAAGTTCTACCAGAACTTTATACAGGACGGACGTTATCAGTACCTGTTAAAAGGATTTGAAAATACGATCGCCATCACGATTTTTGCCGTGATGATCGGTATTGTGCTCGGATTTCTGATCGCGATCGTAAGAACCAACCACGACAGAAATGGTGGGCTTCCGATCCTGAACGGAATCTGCAAGGCATACTTGACGATCGTCCGCGGTACACCGGTTATGATCCAGCTTCTGATTATTTATTACGTTATTTTCCAGAGCATTAACACCGGAAAAATGTTTGTTGCAGTCGTTGCCTTCGGACTGAACTCAGCAGCGTATGTTGCAGAGATCGTCCGCTCCGGTATTATGGCGGTAGACATTGGACAGTTTGAGGCAGGACGGAGCTTAGGACTTAATTATAAGCAGACAATGATATCCATTATCCTTCCACAGGCAGTAAAAAATATCCTGCCGGCGCTTTGTAACGAATTTATCAGTCTCTTAAAGGAGACTTCCATCAGTGGTTACATCGGACTGATGGATCTGACAAAAGGTGGAGATATCATCCGAAGCGTTACATATGAGGCATTTATGCCGTTAATAGCAGTTGCCCTGATCTACCTGCTTTTAGTTGTAGGGCTCAGCAAGGCAGTAGGTCTCTTAGAGAGGAGGTTGAGAACCAATGAGCGATAAGACAAATCAGGCAGAAGTGATCCTTGAAGTGCAGGATCTTTGCAAATCTTTTGGAGACCATGAGGTATTAAAAGGGATCACAACAACGATACGAAAAGGCGATGTCCTTGCGTTGATCGGACCGTCCGGATGTGGAAAATCCACATTTCTGCGCTCCTTAAATATGCTCGAGACACCGACAGGCGGACATGTCCTCTTTGAAGGAATTGATATGACGGATGCATCGGTGGACATCAATCATGTCCGCGAGAAGATCGGAATGGTATTCCAGCAGTTTAACCTGTTCCCGAATATGACAATTAAGGAAAACATTATGCTTGCCCCGGTCAAGCTCGGGAAAATGACAAAAGAAGAGGCAGAAAAAAAGGCAATGGAGCTCTTAGAGAGAATCGGTCTTGCCGATAAGGCAGATGCCTATTCCACACAGCTTTCCGGTGGACAGAAGCAGCGAATCGCGATCGTGCGATCCCTTGCCATGAGCCCGGATATCATCCTCTTCGATGAGCCAACCTCTGCGCTTGATCCGGAGATGGTAGGCGAGGTATTAAGCGTGATGAAAGAGCTTGCTGAAGATGGCATGACAATGGTGGTAGTAACACATGAGATGGGATTTGCCAGAGAGGTTGCCAACCGTGTCATGTTCATTAATGACGGGGTCATCCAGGAAGAGAACAGCCCGAAGGAGCTCTTCTCCAATCCACAGAGCCCGCGTCTTAGAGAGTTCCTGTCGAAGGTTCTCTAAATACGTCGAATCCTTGTAGAATAAAGTCGATAAAAGTGAGGGAGTCGCCCTGCGTGGCAGAAAAACGCGGGGCGGCTCTTTTTTTCTGGGGGGAGATTTTTTATAATAAGCGGGGGACGCGATTTCGGGGTGTGGGATGGCTCGAGGTCGTAGGCTGTGCGGGCTGTGAACGGGGTGCGGATAGAGTTTGCAGACACGCTTGCGCTCCGCGTCGCTCGCAGCGGTACTAAGCTTGCAGCCCCGGCCGACAGGCTTTGACAAGCCAAAGTCTGTCAACCGTGTCTGCGAGCTAAGGACCGGCGGCTCCTCAAGGTCTGCAACTCTACCCGCACCCCGTTCACAGCCATCGTCAGGTTATCGAGGGAGCCAGCCCACACCCCGAAATCGCGCGGCGACCCGTT
>CAKRFH010000122.1:0-8076 GCA_934320555.1 uncultured Roseburia sp. | reverse complement strand
CGTCTTTTCTATGATCTTGAGAGAACATGGAGAGATGGAAAGATTGTGGATGTAGCAGAATTATAAGAGAAAAGCAGACAGGCAATTGGTACGGAAATAAGATCCGGACACAATTGCCTGTCTTTTTAATTTACAAAAATAAAGCTTGTCACACGAAGTCCTGCTGATCAAAACTGCGGACTGCAGGCTTACAGTATCATGACAGGATACTAACGGAAGATACGGAATACACCGAACACCTTACCGATGATCGAACATTCGTCCACAATAATCGGATCCATCGTGTCATTCTCCGGCTGTAAGCGGAAGTGACCATCTTCCTTATAAAAGGTCTTGACCGTTGCAGAATCGCCGACTAACGCTACAACGATATCTCCGTTCTCCGCATTCGGCTGCTGTTTCACAAGGATACTGTCTCCGTCGAGAATACCGGCATTGATCATACTTTCCCCTTTTACCTTCAACATAAAGGTCTCCTTGTTCGGGATATATTCAGCTGGGATCGGGAAGTAATTCTCGATATGTTCGGTCGCAAGGATCGGTTCTCCGGCTGCTACATGACCAATCATCGGGACATTTACAACTTCACGCCTTGTAAGGTTGAAATCGTCATCAAGGATCTCGATTGCCCTTGGCTTGGTAGGATCCCTTCTGATATAACCGTTCTTCTCTAATGTCTCAAGATGGGAATGGACAGAGGAAGTGGACTTTAAATGTACCGCTTCACAGATCTCGCGGACAGCAGGCGGATATCCCTTGCTCAAAATCTCTTCCTTGATATATTCTAATATTTCGCGCTGCTTATCGCTGATTTTACCATATGCCATAGATGATAGCCTCCTTATTTTCTATTTTTATAGTAACATACTCTGTGCCCAAATGCAAACATATATTCGAAAAATTTGTTCGAACCACTTGACAAACGTGTGTTCTGGTTGTATATTACAGGTACAAACACATGTTCGATATGATTTACCAGGGGAGGTAAGGGTATGAGAAACACAGGAAGTACAATAGATATCATCACAGGAAGTAGACAGATGAGACAGGAACGCGCTCTGGCAGAGGCGAGAAGAGCTGGACAGAACCGTCACAGAAGAGCGGTTGTCCGGGATGAGAGAATCGTTCTTGGTGCCACACTTGTTCTGGCAGTTGTGCTTGTGATCGGATTTTTTCTGACGGGATCGATCCGGACAGAGGCAGCACCGTCTGAGATCCGGAGCAAGTATTATACAAGTATCCGGATTGAGCAGGGAGATACGCTCTGGGGGATTGCTGACAGATATATGACTGACGAATACAAGGACAGGGATGCTTATATCCGTGAGGTATGTGAGATGAACCGGATATCTGAGGATGAGATCCATGCAGGACAGTATCTGACCGTTCCATATTATGCAGCAGAACCATTGAGTGATGGCTGTAGACAGACACAGCAGGAGCTTGCAGCCGGAAATATCGAGTAATTCATTTCAGCCGTTGTTATTTGTCCACGAATGCAGTATAATGGATATATGCGTCTTTTGCCAGAGTACAGGAGGTTCTGGCATGGACAGAGATATGGAGAACGTTATGCTGAGATTTATTTACGTGATTTTGATGAATTTATTTCGAGCTCCTTACGTGATACCAAAGATGCGCAGGGAGGCAGACCATCCGGAACGGTATTCCGAGGAGGAGCGCTATGAGCTTGCCAGGCACTGTATCCGGCTGATGAAGGTAACGGGAGGAATCCATACAAAAGCGTATGGGCAGGAGAACCTTCCAAAAGAGGGAGGATACATGATGTATCCAAACCACCAGGGCAAGTATGATGCACTTGGGATTGTCTATACACATCGAACACCGTGTTCGATTGTGATGGATAAGGCAAAGTCGAATACAATCCTGGTAAAGGAATTTATTGACCTTTTAAATGGAAAGCGGCTGGATAAGAAGGATGTCCGACAGGCGATTACGATTATCAATGAAGTGTCGGAGGCAGTAAAGAACGGCAAGAGATATATTCTTTTCCCGGAGGGCGGCTATGACTTCAATAACCGCAATCATGTATGCGATTTCAAGGCCGGAAGCTTTAAGATTGCCCTCAAGTCGAGGGCACCGATCATCCCGGTAGCACTGATTGATTCTTACCGTGTGTTCAACAGTTTCTGGCTGGGACCAGTCACCACACAGGTACATTATCTGAAGCCGATTTATTATGAAGAATATGGCAGCTTAAAGACACAGGAGATAGCAGCATTGGTTCTGGATAGAATCAATGAGAAAATCAGTGAAGTTCTTGGATAGGCTGCAACTGGTTTTACGTTTATTTTACATAAAATATATCTGATCATGATAGCTGGAATAAGCTGCCTGTCACATAATAAAAGCAGAAAAGGAGCAATAGCAGCTCCCGAATAAGCAACAGAAAGTGACAGGTGATAAGAATGAGAAGAATCTGGAATAAAATAAATGAGAAAAACTGGAGTTTACAGAGGAAGGCAGCCTGCTATATCAGTATTCAGGTTGTTCTATGGATGGTACTTCCAGCAGTGTTGTGTCTGTTGGCAGGCAGTATTACAGGCTATAATACGCAGTGGGTACAGGAATCAATATTAATAATCGGGTACAGTGCAGTTGGAATAGGATTCTTTGGCAGTACGCTGTATTGTATGATGAAATAAACCACAAAACTATCAGAAAACAGGAAGCAGAACAAATGTTCTACTGCTATAGAAAACCGACCAGCTTGTGTATCAGACAGCATTCTGATATATGACTGGTCGGTAATTTTTATGGCATTTATAATTGGAAGGGATGTTATGGCTCTCTGAGTTTTACTTTTTTTGCCGCTTTTCTTCGGCGTTCATCCTCAATCTCAGCGTAATGCTTTCTGGTAGTGTTGACATCTTTATGTCCTAAGACATCTGCGACCAGATAAATATCACCGGTTTCCCGATACAGGGAAGTACCATACGTGCTTCGCAGTTTATGAGGTGTAATATTCTTTAAGGTTGTAACAAGCTGTGAATATTTTTTTACCATATTCTCAACAGAGCGGACATTCATGCGCTTGTTCTGCATGGACAAAAAGAGGGCGTTGATACTTCCGTCTGCCGCAGTTATTTTTTCTCGTTCGACCATATAGTCTAACAGAACTTCCCGGACTTCATCGCTGAAATATACAACAACTTCCGCGCCGCCTTTCCGGTGGATCTTAATACCATTATTTTTGAAATCAACGTCATCCATATCCAATCCGACACATTCGGAGACACGGATACCAGTACCGAGCAGCAACATCATCATGGCAAGATCTCTGGTTTTCGTCTTCTCGTGATATTTTCGCTGGCGTTCTGTAAGGCTGTCACCGGATTCTACTTCATCTAACAATTGGGCAACCTCGTCCACATCCAGACGGATAATGGTTTTATCATGGATTTTTGGCATATCAACTTTGAAGGTTGGATCCTGATGAATGAAATCATTTTTGTAAAGATAGTGATAGAACGTGCGCAGTGAGGCGAGTTTTCGTTTAAGTCCACGTTCATCATTGGTATGTTCTACACCGTCTTTGACATAATACTTCAGGTATGCAAGATATTCTTCAATGTCTAACGGAGTAAGCTGTTCTAAAAGTTCGAGCTTCAAATCCTGTGTAGTCAGACCGCGGCAGGATGGGTTTGTTTCCAACAGATAATCGAAAAAACAGCCAAGATCGTATGCATAGGCAATCCGTGTCCGTGAGGACGTGGTTGGTTCGATTCCGATAAAAAACTGACGGCAGTACGGCGGCATATTTGCCTGCAAATTTCTGAGAAGCGTTTCATTTTTTATATTTACTTTTTCATAGTAAGCTTTTTCTTTCATGGTAAAAAATAAGGATCTCCTTTTTCTAATAAGATTATTAGGCAATTATTGCATAACATATCAGCGTTTCTTTGACCATCCAGGGATATTTCCCTCCACAACAGCACGAAAAATCCGTTGCCTGGCACCTGGATGATCTAGATTAATCTGCCGCACAAGGTCTTTGGCATATTGACGTTTGGTTGCACCATCAACGGGACATGGATTTTCTACAACAGGCAGATGGTATTTATTGCGGAATCCTTTTACCTCCGCTTCAGAGACATAAATCATTGGACGGATTACTGTGAGATCGGCACGGTCTAAATAGGTGACAGGAGGGAAGCAGTAGAAGCGGCTCTCAAAAATCATGGACAGAAACATAGTCTCAACGACATCATCCATATGATGAGCATAAGCAACTTTATTACAACCATATTCTTTTACAGCATTGTTTAAGGCACCTTTCCTCAGCTTGGCACAAAGAGAACAGGGAGAGCCATCATTCTGGCTGCTGAACACCATTTTACCGATCTCAGTCGGAATGACATGATATTCTACGCCCAATGCAGCACATAAAGCAGTAACAGGTGACAGATCAAAGCCTTCATAACCAAGGTCGACAGAAACAGCAATCAGCGAGAACTTCTTCGGATAAAAACGCTGCAGGGAAGCAAGCGCGTACAAAAGAGTGAGAGAGTCTTTGCCCCCGGAAATACCGACCGCAATCCGGTCCCCATCCTCGATCATCTGATAATCGTCGATTGCCTTTCTAGTGTAGCTTAATAGTTTCTGTAACTGCATGTATTTCAAAATCCTTTCAAGAATAGTCTTTATAAATCAACGTATTTCTATTATAATAAAGTTTGCGTGCATGCTCAAGTGAAAACTTGAAATGTTTCATAATAGGTTCCGCTCGGAAAGCATGCATCATCAGGACGAATACAACAATAAATTGGAGGAAAATCAAATGAAATTTGTAATACAGCGTGTACAGGAGGCGTCCTGCACAGTCGATAACGAGATCACGGGTCAGATTGGAAAAGGCTTTCTGGTTCTTATTGGAGTTGCCAACTCAGATACCATGGAAATCGCAGATAAGATGATTAAAAAGTTATTAGGACTGCGGATCTTCGAGGATGAAAACGGAAAAACAAATTTATCCTTACATGATGTAGATGGCAGCCTGTTATTAATTTCTCAGTTCACCTTATACGCAGACTGTAAAAAAGGAAACCGTCCATCCTTTATCAATGCCGGGAAGCCTGATATGGCAAACGAAATGTACGAATACATCATTCAAAAATGTCAGGAAGAAATTCCTTGCGTACAGAAAGGAATCTTTGGCGCCGATATGAAAATCGCATTGTTAAATGATGGGCCTTTTACGATTATATTGGATTCGGAAGAGATTTGTTCGTAAGAAGCTTTGTGTAGAATTAACAAAACGATTTTGCCGGCTAAGAAAAGGTTAATAATACGCATTGGATAGTGTTATAGTTCTAACCAACAAGAGCACAAACTATTCGCAAAACACACTGTCCGAGTTTATCGAAAACGGAGCTTGCGGAGTGGTAGTTCATAGCGTGCGACATACATTTTACCAAAACGGAGTACGCTGTTCATGAACTATTTGATAAATGAGATGTTTTGCGCATAGTTTGAACAATTTAATTTGTATCTAAAAAATATAGATATCATTAAGTGCTATTTGATTTATTAAAATTAGATGGCACTTTTTTTTGTGCCGGAAAGGGGCAAACATGAAAGATTTAGAAACGCAAACAACTGTCAACCAAGAACTCGGAGAACTTCAAAACGTTCTCACAGCGAGATCACGCGCCAAACTGGAAGAGGATGAAATTGATTTAGCGGCTATTCTTTTACAGAAAAGCTGTCTTGTGAGTGAAGTTATTAGCTTGTATAACTTCTATCTGGATTAGGGGGTGTCTGTATGAGTGAGAAAGAAACGTGCTTGCAAGTTTTAACTTCTTTATATTCTCAACTTGCTGTAAAAGAGACTTGCTTATTTTTTACAGGTGACGTTAACGAAGCGGCTTTTCTGTGTGAATCGGAAAAATCAGTATTAGAAACTATGAAATTAGTTGAAATTATGATGGAGTAAAAATGATAGGTGTCAACGATATTTGTGCAGATTTTAATTGTGCTATCGAGGATACCTGCATACATCCATATTGTGACGGTGTGCATTGTCTCTTTGATAGTATCTGTTTTGTATGTGAGCATTTTAAACGATGTGACAGAAATTTGTTTGATTATCAAGGAAGAGAGGAAAAAGAAAAATGACAATAACAAACATGGTAAATTGTAAAGTTTTAGGAATTGTAGAAACAGTTGGCAAGGATAATAAGACATATTACAAGCTGTCTATACTGCTTCCGGATTATCAGTCCGGTATGATCTCTATTTCAGATGCAGTTGTCCAGTGCTTCTATGATGGATTATTTAATCCTATGGATGATGTAACTTTGGAGTGTGTTTTCAATGATGCTTACGGCTCTTATAAAGCCTGCCGCATTTTCAAATCTGAAAATAAGAAATAATCTCGGATGGCGGTGTTGTCCGCTTTGCCCTGATATAAAATAGCTATTTATATAAAATCTTTAAGGAGGTAAATGCATATGCCTACAGTATTAGCGGCAGAAGCCCCGACAATCTCGGCTGGTATTCAGCAGGTTACGGCGGTTGCACAGTCTGCACTTGGAATCATTTCCGGTAATGAGCTTTTAATGGCTCTGTTCTGTGTATCCTTAGTCGGTGTTGGCTTCGGTGTCATTTCAAGAGCTAAGAGCGCGGCTCTCTAAAATAACAGTTGTCTCGTCTCCCAAGAAACGGGCGGAGCTGATCGGCTCTGTCCGTTTTTCAGTTTAAGAAAAAGAAAGGGGTTATTTATGAAAAAAGAATTGTTTAAGAAAGTGAAAACGGCGATCTTGTCGGTGTTTGTGCTTGGGGTTGTGCTGTTTCAATGTGCGGATGCTGTGTCAGTAATGGCGGCTGATTCTCTTTTTAGTGGACCGTCTGATGAACATTATTCTAGTATAAAAAATATTTCATCTTTGAATGATTATATTGGTCTTTCTGGTGAGAATGCTTTGACTTCAAATGACTTTATTTTTGTAGCAGAAGCTAATAATAATTTATATGTTTATGCTATGCGAAAAGTCGATTCGGAAAAACGTAATGTTAAAATCTCTAATACGTTTTATTATTATCTCAATCAATTTGTTAATCTTCGCGGATATGTTTATTCTGATTCTGATAGTTCTTTGGAAAATTATGAATATAAATATCTGTGGTTTTATGTTGATTCACAGAATAATTATAAAAAATGTCAAGTTACTGGAGATGGACGCGATACTTTTTGGGTAAAGCAATCTACTAACACATCTAGTAATCGTTTTGAAATAAATCGAACTTTTAGTACTAAAATTACTGAAGATGCTCATGTTGTTCGTTTGATTTTCTCTAATGCTTCATCTTTAGCGTGTAATGGAACTAAATATAATTCCGGTTTCTCTGGTTTTCTTGGTGATATAAAATATACTGCAAGTGATGACGAATGCGGATTTGGTGATTTTCTTTCCGGTGGTTCTGGCGGTAGCTCCGGATCGTATGATAATGAACTCGGACATTTACAGAATATTAAGTATACAGCACTTAAGACGGGCAATTCTTCAAATACTGGTGATTCTGATTATCGTTTTAAGGTTTCTTATAGTTTGAAAACTTCTACTGGTGTCAGTTTGAAAGATGAAGGAGTAGGGGTGCAATGGCTTGTTAAACTCAAAGGAGGTTATGAAACGCTCATGGGTGAGTATAACTCTTTGCCCACGGTCAATTCTTCTTATTATCATATTATGGACAAATCGAATCATTTTTATATTGATAGTGGTTTATATAATGATTTGGTTAATGAATTCAGAACGTCTGATGTTCCTTTTACTGCCAGTTTGAAATATACCACTTATATTTATTGCCGTCCTTATCGTTTTTCAAGTTCTGGAAATACTTATGGGCTTTGGTCAAGAATTGATAATAAAGGCGGTGTCACTACAATCAACAACGGTACAACTTCTACTGGTGATGTGTCAAAGGAATCTGACGGTGAAGATGATGATTTTATATCTGAATCAACTAACACTAATAAACCTGAATTTGGTTCGGGTACTGACTGGGACGATGCGGAAAGTAATGCTGGACCGACTGATTCCATCGGTACTGTTA
>CAKRFH010000121.1:0-8492 GCA_934320555.1 uncultured Roseburia sp. | reverse complement strand
GCCGAGCAGAGGCAGTGATGGCTAGCCAGCAACCTGGCGCTGCTCGGCTGCAAGCTTAGTACCGCTGCGAGCGACGCGGAGTGCAAACGTGTCTTCCCGGCGGGCTGCCCCTCTTCCCAAATCCACATAGCCCCCAACCGAGTTTCGCCCCCAAACACTACAAAACTATGGAGAGAGACATAAGCATGACATTAAATTCATCCATACGCGATCTGAAAGGCATCGGCGACAAAACCGCCGCCCTGTTTGAAAAAATAAATATCGAAACCGTCCAGGACGCGCTGCTATACTATCCGCGGACGTACATCCAGTACCCGGAGCCGAAGCATGCGGATGAAGTGACGGATGGCGAGACGGCGGCACTCATCGGAAGAGTGGCGCAGACTCCGGTTGTGAAAAGAGTGCGGAGCATGCAGATCACCGTGACAGCTGTCGTGGAGATGGGAGTAAGAGTGGAACTGGTGTGGTTCCGTCTTCCTTATATCAAAAAAAGCCTGCATACAGGGGACACGTATATCTTCTACGGGAAAGTGCAGCGTAAAAACGGAAGAATGTGCATGGAGCAGCCGGTAATCTATACACCAGAGCAGTACAGTGAAATCGAGCAGCAGCTTCTTCCGGTTTACAGTGTGCCGAAAGGCATTTCCAATCAGTTCATGACGAAAACAGAGCGCACGATCCTGTCACAGGACAATCTGTTTCAGGATTATCTTCCGGGAGTGTTGCGGGAGAAGCATCAGCTCTGCGAGTACAACTATGCGATCAAGCAGATCCATTTCCCGGATGATATGGACACTCTGATCGATGCACGAAAAAGACTGGTTTTCGACGAACTCTTTTTATTTGTGCTAAGCCTGCAATATCAGAAAGATAAAAAAGAGAAGGATGCCAATCAGTTTTCCTTTGCGGCAGATGGCTTTGTGGACGGGCTGATCGAAAAACTTCCCTATAAACTGACAAATGCACAGCTTAGAGTCCTGGCAGAAGTGCAGAGGGATATGCGGAGCGAACATGTGATGCAGCGCCTCATACAGGGGGACGTTGGCTCTGGAAAGACGATTCTTGCATTCCTTGCAATGGCAGATGCCGCGCATAACGGTTACCAGTCTGCGATCATGGCGCCAACGGAGGTGCTGGCAAGACAGCATTATGAGTCTTTTACCGGGCTGTGCGGGAAGTTTGGACTGGATTATCCGGTGATTTTACTCACGGGATCGATGACGGCGAAACAGAAAAAAGAGGCATACCGCAGGCTAGAGGAAGCCCCGGATGCACTCGTCATCGGGACACATGCCCTGATTCAGGAAAAAGTACTCTATCAGAATCTGGCACTTGTCATCACAGACGAGCAGCACCGCTTTGGTGTGAAGCAGCGAGAGAGTTTTTCAGAAAAAGGCTCCAAACCACACATTCTTGTCATGAGTGCGACGCCGATTCCAAGGACACTCGCAATTATCCTTTATGGAGATCTCGACATTTCCGTTGTGGATGAAGTCCCGGCGAAGCGTCTTCCAATCAAAAACTGTGTGGTGGATACAAGATATCGTCCGAAGGCGTATCAGTTCATCGAAAAAGAGGTGGAGGCCGGACATCAAGCATATGTGATCTGCCCTCTGGTGGAGGAGAGCGAGAACATGGAGGCGGAAAATGTGACGGACTATGCGAAACGCCTGAAAGAGGAGCTTCCGGAACATATCCGGGTCGGCATTTTGCATGGACAGATGAAACCTGCGCAGAAAAATGAAGTGATGGAGCAGTTTGCCGCGAATGAAATACAGGTGCTGGTATCAACTACGGTTGTAGAGGTTGGCGTGAATGTGCCGAATGCGACAGTGATGATGATTGAAAATGCGGAACATTTCGGTCTGGCACAGCTGCATCAGCTGCGCGGAAGAGTCGGGCGTGGGGATGCACAGTCTTATTGTATTATGGTGAATGTGAGTGGTTCGAAGGAATCCATGAAGCGGCTTGATATTTTAAACAAATCCAATGATGGTTTTAAAATTGCAAGCGAAGATTTAAAGCTCCGCGGACCGGGTGATTTTTTTGGAATCAGACAGTCCGGGGAGATACAGTTTGCGCTGGCGGATATTTATCAGGATGCGTACACGCTTCAGAAGGCTTCCGAGGAGGTACAGGCATTGTTGGAGGAGGATCCGGATCTTCTGATGGAAGAGCACGGGAATCTGAGACATTATCTGGAACTGTTCCTCGCCGACCGCAGAAACCAGCTGAATTTATAAATAGATTTTAGAAAAAAACGGAGAGTAAGAAATATGACACAATTATTACTGGCAATTATTTATCTGGCTTTCATAAGCCTCGGACTTCCGGACGGACTGCTTGGAGCAGCCTGGCCGACGATGTATCAGGAATTTGCAGTTCCGGTCTCTTATGCGGGCGCAGTATCCATGATCATTTCTTTTGGAACAATCTTATCAAGTTTACAGAGTGACAGGCTGACAAGAAAGCTTGGAACCGGAAAAGTAACGGCGATCAGCGTTGGCATGACAGCAGCGGCGTTATTCGGTTTTTCCTTCAGCCATTCGTTTGTGGCAGTCTGCCTGTGGGCGATCCCTTATGGTCTCGGGGCAGGAAGCGTGGATGCATCGCTCAACAACTATGTGGCACTGCATTATGAAAGCCGCCACATGAGCTGGCTGCACTGTATGTGGGGAATCGGGGCGACGCTTGGACCTTATGTGATGGGATATGCCCTCACAGGCGGAAAGGGCTGGAACGCCGGTTACCGGTATATCGGTATCATGCAGATTGTTCTGACTGCTGTCCTTGTATGTTCTCTGCCACTCTGGGTGAAGAGAAAGGAAGAAGGAACAGGCGGGGCAGAAGTAGATGCAAAAGCACTTTCCATCCGGGAAGTTTTAAAAATCCGCGGGGCGAAAGAGGTTATGATCTGTTTTTTCTGCTACTGTGCCTTAGAGTCGACCGCAGGACTATGGTCAAGCAGTTACCTGACGTTACAGAAGGGGATTCCGGCGGAGACGGCAGCGTCGTATGCAGGAATGTTTTATCTGGGCATTACGATCGGACGTGCGTTAAGTGGATTTATCACAATGAAGCTGAATGACGTCCAGATGATCCGGATGGGACAGTGTATCATAGCACTCGGAATAATTGTGGTATTTCTTCCGGGAGCAGCGGTGGTTTCTCTTGTGGGACTTGTATTGATCGGTCTCGGCTGTGCACCGGTTTATCCGTGTATCATCCATTCCACACCGGCACATTTCGGGGAGGATAAGTCACAGGCAGTGATCGGAATCCAGATGGCAAGCGCCTATGTGGGAAGCTGTCTGATGCCGCCTGTGTTCGGCCTGATCGCTAATAATATTTCCGTTGCATTATTTCCGGTGTACCTGGTTGTGATTTTGATGATTATGATTGTGATGCATGAATTGTTAGTGAGAAAGACAAGCTAAATATAATAGAATGCACGCTCTGCGGACATTCTATTGTCATGAACAAAACGGCTCTCCGGATTGCTTTCCGTAAGAGCCGTTTCGTCAGCATGATTTCTGAGCTTAAAGTGCATCAGATGCATGCAGTCTGATCAGAAGATCTGGTGTGCCTTAGTTAGAACCTCCAGACATAGAGCGTTCCTGTGCTTCGATCATTTTTTTGACCATGTAGCCGCCGATAGAACCGTTCTGTCTGGCTGTGAGGTCACCGTTGTATCCATCTTTTAACGGAACACCGAGCTCACCTGCAACCTCGTACTTGAAACGGTCTAAGGCACCTTTTGCTTCTGGAACAGCTGCTTTGTTTGTAGATTTTCCTGACATAAAATCCTCCTTTGTTTTTTTGCTTTTTCCCCATTTGTTTCGGTGGAACTTTTGGTTCCGGTTATAGTATGTGGAAATTCTTTTTGCTTACACTGGAAGTTTTTGTGAAAAAAAAGTTTAGACCGGGGGCGAAACTCGAATGGAGACTGTGGGGATTGCGAAGAAGGGCTGTCCGGGTTGCAGACACGTTCTCACTCCGCGTCGCTCGCAGCGGTGCTAACCTTCCAGCCGCGGTCGCCAGAGTCCTGATAAATCATGATCTGTCAACCACGGCTGGAAGCTAAGAACCGGCGGCTCCTCAAGGTCTGCAACCCGGACAGCCCTTCTTCGCAATCTTACTGGAGTTTGTTGACGAGTTTCGCTTTGGAAGGGTTGTAGATGATGAAAAATAGAATGATAGAGTTTATGATGTAAGACAATGAATTGATAAATGGAAAAGATACGATCTGACAGGGAAAGAAGGAGAGAATAACATGACAGAACGATATTTTAAATTTGACGTAAATGAGTTCAGGGACAGGAAGTGTAATTTTCACTCGCATACGAAGCGGTGTAAGCATGCGGGAGGAGAGGAGAGAGAGTATGTGGAGGCAGCGATTGCGGAAGGGTTTGAGGTGATCGGTTTTTCGGATCATTCGCCTTATTTGTTTGAGCATGGGTATGTATCGGGGATACGGATGGATATGCGTGAGCTGGAAGGGTATGTGCGCACGGTGGAGGAGCTGAAGCGGGAATACCGGAAGGATATTGAGATTTATGTGGCGCTTGAGATGGAATATTTTCCACCGCTGTTTGATCGGACAATGGAGGAGATCCGGCAGTATCCGTTGGATTATATGCTGCTGGCACAGCATTTCTTTTATGAGGGAGAACGGTTTATCAGCACGAGATGTGAGTGGGTGGACGAGAAGCATCTGTCAGATTATGTCGGGCTGCTTGAGACGGCTCTTGACACGGGGTATTTTAATCTGGTGGCACACCCGGACATTTTTCATTTCTGCGGAGACCCGGCACTGTATACGAAGTATATGACGAAGCTGATAAACAGACTGAAAGAGGAGCAGATTCCGATTGAGGTGAATGTGAATGGGTTCCGGTGTGGCATTAATTATCCGGATGAACGGTTCGTGAAGCTTGGTGCGGCATGTGGAAGTGAATTCCTGGTCGGTGTGGATGCGCATCATCCCAAGGAGTATGCAGACCATGCGTCTTATGATGGATGTGTGAAGCTGGCTGAGAAGTTTGGCGGCAGGGTATTGTGGAAATAAAACAAAGGAAACATAGAGAAAACTTTGAAAAAAATAAAGTCTGGAAGAAATGCAGTATGAAAACATTTCTTCCAGACTTTTAAATTTGGGATAACGTAAAATCGTAAAGTTTTTTATCCGGGTTTATCACAGCTATTTTGAATCCGGATAGTTGCTTAATCGGACAGTAACGTCAGTCCTGAGATATCCGGATGTATGGTGAGGGAATAGTTTGTATAATAAACAACAAATCCCGGTGCAGCACCGTTTGGCTTTTTGACATTTTTCTTCTGGAGATAGTCGATCTCCACTTTTTCATTATCCCGTCCTTTGGAGTAGTAGCCCGCCAACATGCCGGCTTCCTCGAAGACGCGGTCCGGGAGATCCTCGTTATTGGACTTGACGATAACGTGGGAACCAGGCATTCCCTTTGCGTGGAACCACCAGTCATTTCCGGTTGCAAATTTGAAGGTAAGTTCGTCATTCTGATAGTTATTTTTTCCAACATAAATATCGTAACCGTCGGAGGAGCGGTAATGGAACGGACGGCTCTTGACTTTGGCTTTTTTGTCTGTTTTTTTGCGCCTGATATAGCCGTATTCGATGAGCTCTTCCTTGATCTGCACAAGGTCATCCTCGGTTAAGGCGATGTCTAAAGCGGTGGAGATGCTTTCTAAATGGTCGATCTCGGCTTTCGTCTCCTCCGTGAGGTTGGTCAGAGCCTCGTAAGTACGTTTAAGCTTATTATAACGGTCAAAATATTTCTGGGCATTTCCCTTTGCATCAAGCTGCGGATCGAGCGGGATGGTGACCATCTCGTTCGTGTAGTAGTTGAGCGCTTCTAATTTCTTCGCCCCCTCCTCGAGCCCATAACCGTAAGTGTGGATCAGTTCCCCGTAAACTTTGTATTTATCGCGTTTTTCCGTATCCTTCAGCTGCTTTTCCTGAAGCTGGAACTTCTTGCGGTTGCGGTCTAAGGCGGTCGATACGATCTTGCGCAGGTCGACCGATTTCTGCCGGATTCTTGTATACACGTTTCTGGAAGCGTAGTATTCCTCGAGAACGGTGGAGATAGAATCATATGTTTTCGTCTCATAATCTGCGAACTGTGTCAGGCGGATGCAGGAAAAATCAATCGGCTCTTTTCCGCGGAACACAATGTTTGGCTCAAAGTTCTGATTTTTTACATCGTCCATAATCCAGGAAAGGTTGTTGAAAAGATGTTTTTTCCCGTCCTCATCTAAGGAATCCACAGGCATATCGCCGTCAATCGAGCTCCGGAAGCAGATCTCGGAGGCAAGCAGCGGACTTAAGCCGGTAAAAGAGGAGTAGAGTGCTTTTGTAATGGAAAGCGGCTTTTTCATAACCGTGTCAAAAAAGGCTTCCTCTGTCACCTCAAGCGGGTTTAAACGGTCATCCTGGGTTGCCGGGATACAATATTCCCTGCCCGGGAGCACCTCACGCAGCGAACTCATCATAGAAGAAACCCGTTTGATGCTGTCGATGATTTTACCGTCACTGTTGCAGAAAATAATGTTACTGTGCTTGCCCATAAGCTCCACGATCAGGGATTTCTGGCAGAGATCACCGAGCTCGTCCAAATGCTCGATATCGAACCGGATGATACGCTCCATGTGCGGCTGGGAGATCTTAACAATTCTTCCGTTTGCGATATGCTTGCGCAGCACCATGCAGAAATTCGGCGCGGTCATCGGGCTCGGCTTGTTCTGGTCGGTCAGGTAGAGAAACGGAAGGGATGCGCTTGCCGACATAGCGAGGCGGTACTGTCCGTTTGAGCCTTTGCAGGTGAAGAGAAGCTCGTCTGTTTCAGGCTGGGCGATTTTGCTGATCTTGGCATTTAAAATGGTTTGGTTTAGTTCTGAAACTATATTTGAAATTACGAATCCGTCTAGGGCCATGGAGGTCTCCTTTTCTGTGAAAAATTTTTATGATCTGGGGGGCGAAACTCGATCGAAGGTTGTTGTGGCTTGCCAAGGAGTGGCGAGTTTCGCTTTGATACATCGTTAGGTTCATTATATTAATATCTAAAATATTATAACGGATTGGAAGGAGAATGGCAAGGATGCGATATATTTATTATAGATAGCTTACTTTTGGGGAGAGAAGGGAGTTTACTTGATAATTGAATAACTCTTAGAAAATGTATACAACGGAATGTACACTTCACGAACACGCGATTGTCATGTATTGGAGTGGTAATTGTATACAATTTTCACAGCCTGAATTTAAGGCTCGCAAACGGTTGTTGAGGATATAAATGTGAAATGTGGAAAAAGAGATATTTTAAAGAAAATTAAAGAAATTAAGAAAAGTTCTTGACAATAGTATACATGATTGCTAATATAAACATATGAACAGATATTCATATGAGTTCAAAGCCAAAAACAGGAACCCGCAAACAAGAGCGGTGTACCAGAGGGAATGGAGGAAGAGGACTTGGCGTTAAATGATGTAGAACACTGTGAGGCGTGTGAGATACACGAAGACAAAATTAAACAGGTGACGGAACATATGCCGGACGAGGATGAACTGTATGATCTTGCAGAGCTTTTCAAGATTTTTGGCGATTCCACGAGAATTCGGATTTTGTATGTGCTGTTCGAATCTGACGTCTGTGTCTGCGATCTTGCAGAGATGCTGCGCATGAACCAGTCAGCGATTTCGCATCAGCTTAAGATCTTAAAGCAGGCGAAGCTCGTGACAGGAAGGCGCGAAGGCAAATCCGTCATTTACTCACTGGCAGATGACCACGTCAGAACGATCATCGACCAGGGCAGAGAACACTTAGAAGAGTAAAGAGAATAGCAAAAATAAGGAGGAACCCTATTATGAAGAAAAAATTCAAATTAGAAGACCTTGACTGCGCAAACTGCGCAGCAAAAATGGAAGACGCCATCAAAAAAATCGAAGGTGTCAACGATGCAAGTGTAAGCTTCATGACACAGAAAATGACCATTGATGCAGTCGATGACAAATTCGACGACATCATGAAAGAAGTCGTTTCCATTTGTGCCAAAGTAGAGCCTGATTGCAAAATCTTACTCTAAACTCCATGTTCTTTTATTTCAAAATAAAAGCACAATAACGTCAGAAAAAGGACGGCAGTACTCATACCGCCGTCCTTTTTCCAACATTATCTATAATAACTGTGATGAAAAACATATTTTCACCGCACATTCCATAAAAAGAAGCATCGTTCTTCAAAACCTGTCTTTCCCTAAAGCCATTTGAGACAGAGCCAATCAATAACAACTAAAACGATGTTCTTACAGAAAATGAAAAACTTTCAAAGCAAAACTCGTCGATAACCGATCGAGGGATGCCGGGCGGGAGTGGGACGGGTGTGGAAGACCTTGAGGAGCCGCCGGTCCTTAGCTTGCAGCCCCGGTCGACAGGCGTCGGCTTGCCAGGGCATGGCGACCGG
>CAKRFH010000120.1:0-8679 GCA_934320555.1 uncultured Roseburia sp. | reverse complement strand
GAGAGAATTCGCTGTCCTGAGGCTTCTCGGAGTTCTTAGCCCAATGGAAATCTGGAGGAAGCCCCACCCATCCCCGGTTTACACAACCTAACGCCCGGCAGCGTAGGCTTCCACACAAACCCGGATTTAAAATAAAAATTATAAACGACAAGGAGAAAACAAAACCATGGAAAGAAAATACCCAAACCTCTGCCAGCCGATCACCCTCGGCAGAGTAACCTTCAAAAACCGCATGTTCTCAGCCCCAATGGGCGGAACCGACATCACAAACGACGGCTGCATCGGACCAAAATCCACAGCCTTCTACGAGCTGCGCGCCAAAGGCGGGGCAGGGGCAGTGACCGTTTCCGAGTGCATGGTACACCCGAAGACCGACGGAAGCCATGCCTACCATCTGGATCCGGCAATCTTAAATTCACTTGCAGCGGCCACCTATACCGCGGATGCGATCCGCAGACACGGATGCATTCCGTCCATCGAGCTGTCACATTCCGGCATGTATGCGGGAACATACATGACCGATAAGACAAGGCAGAAAGAAATGTGCCAGTGGGGACCATCTGCCTGCGTGCGCCCGGATGGCGTAGAGGTGCATGAACTGACACAGGAGATCATCGATGATATCGTGGATTCCTATGGAAAGACAGCGGCGATGGCAAAGCGCGCCGGCTTTGAGATGATCATGATCCACGGTGGACACGGATGGCTTATCAACCAGTTCCTCTCGCCGATGTTCAACCACAGAACGGATGGATACGGAGGAAGCATCGAGAACTGCTGTCGGTTTGCAATCGAGGTGTTAAAGGCAGTCCGGGAAGCAGTCGGACCATTTTTCCCGATCGAGTTCCGTATGAGTGGGGCTGAGCTTGTGGAGAATGGATATGATCTTGCAACAGGTGTTGAGATTGCAAAAATCTTAGAACCCTATGTGGATCTTCTGCATGTTTCCGCGGGAACCTATCAGGGCACCTTCGGGGATACGCATCCGTCCATGTTCAAAGAGCACGGCTGTAATGTCTATCTCGCCGCGGAGATCAAAAAACATGTGAAAGTCCCGGTTGCAACACTTGGAGGCTTAAATGATCCGGCACAGATGGAGGAGATCATCGCGTCCGGCAAGGCAGATGTTGTGGAGATGGCGCGTGCACTGCTCGCAGACCCATATCTGCCTTCAAAAGTAATGCAGAACCGCGATGAGGAGATCGTGCGCTGCTTAAGATGTTTCACCTGCATGGCTGAGCGCGCGGCTACCGCTACCAGAAGATGTACGGTCAATCCGCTCATCGGACGTGAGACAGAAGGAGATGCCATCTATCCGGCTCCGGTGAAGAAAAAAGTTCTGATCGCAGGCGGAGGACCTGGCGGACTGTATGCTGCATACACGGCTGCCAGACGCGGACATCAGGTCATTCTCTGTGAAAAAGAGGCGGAACTCGGAGGCATTTTAAAGAGTGAGCAGGCACTTCCGTTCAAATATGAAATGTACCAGCTGACAGGAACCTATGAGAAAATGGCACGGGATGCAGGGGCAGAAATCCGGCTGAACACCGAAGTGACAAAAGAGTATGCGGAGAAAGAAGCGCCGGATGCACTGATTATTGCAGTCGGATCAAGACCGCTTATTCCACCGATCAAAGGGATTGACGGGGACAATGTGATCGTTGTCAACAACTACTATAAGCAGAAGGATCAGTGTAAAGACACCGTAGTTGTATTCGGAGGCGGACTTGCCGGATGTGAGTGTGCAATCCACCTTGGCATGGAAGGCAAAAAAGTGGAGCTCGTGGAGATGCGCGATATGCTGGCGCCGGATGCAAATGTAAGGCACCGTCCGCTGTTGCTCAAAGAGATTGACAAATATGTAAACGTCCATACCGGGTTAAAGGGCATCGAAGTGACAGAGCAGGGCGTTTTATGTCAGGACAAAGAAGGAAAAGAGGTACTGATCCCGGGTGAAACCGTAATCTGTGCACTCGGACAGCGTTCCAGAACCGATGTTGTGGAGGAACTGAGGGACTGTGCCACGTATGTATCAGTAATCGGAGATGCAGAGAAAGTGGCAACCATCACAAACGCAGTCTACCGCGGATACCATACCGCCCTGGATCTGTAAAAAATCTGTAAAAATGAACCGAAGACATTGACAGTCATCCTGAAAAAGTATAAAACTACCAAAAACCTATCGGATAACTATGATATAGAAAAGAGGAAGACAGCAATGGATTACATTTCAAGAGAACAGGCGTATGAATTACTGAAAAAGTACAACCAGGATCCTTTTCATATCCAGCATGCACTCACGGTTGAAGCTGTGATGAAGTGGTATGCAAAGGAACTTGGATACGGGGCAGATGCAGAGTACTGGGGCATCGTCGGATTGCTCCATGATATTGATTTTGAACTCTACCCGGAAGAACATTGCATCAAGGCGCCGGAACTATTACGAGAGGGTGGTGTCGGAGAAGACATCATACACGGCGTGGTGTCACATGGTTATGGCATTACGGTCGATGTCGCACCGGAACATGAGATGGAAAAAGTACTGTATGCGGCGGACGAGCTGACTGGTCTGATCTGGGCTGCGGCGCTGATGCGTCCGTCGAAGAGTACAAAGGATATGGAGTTAAAGTCCTTAAAGAAAAAGTATAAGAGCAAAGGCTTTGCGGCTGGCTGCTCGAGAGAAGTGATCGAGCGCGGAGCTGCCGGACTCGGATGGGAGTTAGAGAAACTTCTTACCATGACCTTAGAGGCGATGTGTGCTTCTGAGGACGAGATTCATGCAGAGATGGAAAAAGAAGGAATTTTGTAAAAAGGTCTTATCATCGAACATACTTTCTGGTATACTATCTGTAAGAAAAGCAGAAAGGACAGGCAGGGAGATTGATGAGAGAAGACCACATCTATATCGCGATCGATTTAAAATCATTTTATGCCTCCGTGGAATGTCAGGAGCGGGGACTTGATCCACTCACGACGAATCTCGTGGTGGCTGATACGGCAAGGACAGAGAAGACAATCTGCCTTGCCGTTTCGCCGTCCTTAAAGGCTTATGGAATTTCCGGAAGAGCCCGCCTCTTTGAAGTGGTACAGAAGGTACAGCAGGTGAATGTGGAACGATTGCACAAGGCGCCCGGGAGGCAGTTTGCCGGGAGCTCGTGTTTTGCAGACGAGCTGCAGGAACACCCGGAGCTTTCCCTGACATATGTGACGGCACCACCGCGGATGGCACTCTATCTGGATTATAGTACCAGAATCTATAATATTTATCTGAAATATATCGCCCCGGAGGACATGCATGTCTATTCGATTGACGAAGTGTTTATGGATGTGACACATTATCTGAAAACGTATCAGATGACACCGCGGGAGCTGGTGGGGAAGATGATCGCAGATGTGATGGAGGAGACCGGGATTACGGCAGCTGCCGGGATCGGGACGAACCTATATCTGTGCAAGGTGGCGATGGATATTATGGCGAAGCATGTTGCTGCCGATGAGAAAGGCGTGCGGATCGCCGAGCTTGATGAGCAGTCTTACCGGAAGCAGCTCTGGAACCACAGACCGTTGACAGACTTCTGGAGGGTCGGGGCAGGTTACCGGAGAAAGCTAGAGCAGGCAGGGCTTTTCACGATGGGAGATATCGCGAGGTGTTCGGTCGGGGAAGCGCGGGATTACTATAACGAGGAGCTTCTTTACCGGCTGTTCGGTGTGAATGCGGAGCTTCTGATCGACCATGCATGGGGATACGAGCCAGTTACGATCGCAGATATCAAAGCCTATAAGCCGGAGAGCAACAGCATCGGCTCCGGGCAGGTGCTGCACTGTCCTTATGATGCCTGCCAGGCGAGAATGATCGTCCGGGAGATGACCGATATGCTTGCCTTAGACCTTGTGGAAAAGCATCTTGTGACAGACCAGATGGTACTGACGGTGGGATACGATATTGAGAATCTTACGAATCCTAAGATCCGGAAACAGTATCATGGGGAAGTGAAGATGGACCGCTATGGCAGACAGGTGCCGAAGCACGCACATGGAACAGCCAACCTTAACAGGAGGACATCATCCACAGCAGAGATCATGGAGGCGGTGTTAGCGCTCTATGACCGCATTGTAGACGGAAATCTCCTGATCCGCCGGATTTATCTCACGGCAAACCGGATTGTGGATGAGCGGACCGTGCAGGAAGCACCGGCATTTGAGCAGCTGGATCTGTTTACTGATTATGAAGCGCTGGAACAGGAACGGAAAGAGCAGGAGGAGCAACGCGCGAAGGAGCGTCGGCTTCAGGAGGCGATGCTCGCCGTGAAGAGGAAGTATGGAAAGAATGCGGTGTTAAAAGGCACCAGTTTACAGGAGGGAGCCACGACGATCGACCGGAATAAGCAGATCGGCGGGCATCGTGCTTAACGGTGGAGCGAGGAGGGAATCTGTGATGGAAAAAACAGAGAGCGAAGCAAAATATGGCGACATCATAGGGCGTTCACACCCTGTTTCCAAAGTGCATCCGCAGATGTCTGTGCATGAGCGGGCAGCCCAGTTTTCACCGTTTGCAGCGCTGACAGGTCATGAGGCGGCGATCAGGGAGACTGCGAGACTCACGGAAGGGCAGATGGAGCTTGAGGAGGACAGAAAGGAAGAACTTGATGAGAAGCTGTCCGGGCTTTTGCAGCCGGGCGGTGTGTGCCCGGAAGTGACAGTGTGTTATTTCGAACCGGATGCACGCAAAGAGGGTGGTGCGTACCGGACTGTCAGTGGCAGGGTGAAGAGGGCAGATGCATACGAGCATCAG
Source organism: uncultured Roseburia sp. (assembly GCA_934320555.1). Lineage (GTDB taxonomy): Bacteria > Bacillota > Clostridia > Lachnospirales > Lachnospiraceae > Roseburia. The sequence continues at coordinate 3,887 of CAKRFH010000120.1, read as the reverse complement.
CTTGTCTTCGAAGATGGCAGGCGGATTGCAGTGGAACAGATTATTTCTATTGAGGACGGGAAAGAGACTTGAATATAAAGATGGGATTTCATATAATACTAGTATATGGAATCCCTTTTCTTTTACAGCGGCAAAAAGTGCCTTGTGGAAGAAAAATGAAATAGAAATGGAAATGAACAGGAGAAATTATATTGCGGAAGGATAAAATAGAAATATATAAGAGCATGGCCTTTTACCTGACCATGGCAGGTGTTTTTTGTGCTTTTATTCTGATGGAGCTGATCTGCCCGCCGGAGAGACAGGGACAGACGGCGCCGGAGGAGCTGTATTATGAGGGGAGCTTCCTCTGGGAAAAAGAGGACGGAACCGAACAGGAGATTGAGGTTCCGGGAAGATATGAGGTGGAGCCGGGAGAAACCATGACGATCAAAACGGTGCTTCCGGAGGATTATGCGGCAGGTACGCTTGCAATCCGATCGTCCCTTCAGGATGTGAGCTTCTATGTGGATGGAGAACTTCGGACTGCGTATGATACGAAGGATACCAGACCGTTCGGAAAGAATTCGGCGAGCCGGTATGTGTTCTGTGAAACTTCCGCAGAGGATGCCGGAAAAACAGTGGAGATAACGCTTACAACCCAAGCTGACCAGTATTCCGGGGTTGTGAATGCAGTCTACAGCGGTGACAGGACAGACATCTGGGAACAGCTGTTTTCCCAGTATGGACAGACAACGATGATAGGCTTTTTTATCCTTTTTGCGGGCATAATTACCGTGATTTTCAGTATCGCACTGGAAATTACCTACCGGATCCGCCTTGATATGGAATATCTTGGATGGTGTATGATTTTAGGTGCCGTCTGGATGCTTGGGGAATCGAAGTTCCGGCAGCTTATCGTTCCAAATGCGTCCGTGCTGGCATCGCTTTGCTTTGTGTCGATTCTGCTCTGCCCGGTGCCGATTCTATCCTATATCGACAGCGTGCAGCAGAAGCGGTATAACAGAATTTATCTGCCCTTAGAGATTGCGGCGTTCGCCAACTTCTTTGTGTGCACCCTGTTACAGGTGGCAGGAGCAGCGGATTATATCGAGACGCTTCCCATGGCACATGTGATCCTCGGAGTAACGATGCTCGCAGTTCTTGCCGCAACCGGGAAAGATATTCTGGAGGGAAAAGCAAAGGAATACCGGATGATCCTGATTGGAATGCTTGTGGCGATGGCAGCGGTGGCGGTCGAGAGCGTGTCTGTCTATTTTGTGGTGTCTGTGACCGGTTACTTTATGGCAGTGGGGCTGATGGTTCTGTTAGTCATGACGACAATCCGTACCGTGAAGAATATGCATGACATGGAACAGGTCAAGCGGCAGCGGGAGGAGGAAAGCCTCGATTTCCTGACAGGACTTCCAATGCGGATGCGCGGGGAAAAAGAGATTGCGGGAAAAATGCAGTCAGAGGACGGCTGCCTGATCCTTTTTGATATGGATAACCTTAAGCGTGTGAATGATATTTATGGACACAAAGCGGGAGACCGTGTCTTAAGGGTACTCGGTGAGCTGATGAAAAATGTGTCAGTGACTGCGACCGGATGCAGGCTCGGAGGAGATGAGTTCCTGCTGTTTTTGTCCGGCAGCGACAGGGAGGAAGCGGTCAGGGTGACGAAGAAGATTTTCGAGGAGTTCACGGAAACGAAGGAAAAAGATATAGAGATCCGCAGTGCCACGCTTTCAGCAGGGCTTTGCAGGAGCGAAAGCGGAGATTCTTTTGAGGAGTGTTATACAAGAGCCGATAAGGCGTTGTACTATGTAAAGCAGAACGGCAAGAATCATTTTGCTTTTTATCAGGAGCTTGAAGAGCAGAGAAAGAAGGAGAGCGCGAAGCAGGCCGATCTGGACCTTGTCGTGAAAGCACTGCAGGAGAGCGGAACTTATGCAGGGGCGTTAGATCTTGATTACCGGGATTTTGCAAAACTGTTCGAATATATGAAGAGCCTGGGCGACCGGTACCGGCACACCTGTTATCTGATCATGATCACGATGGAAGCTGCACCGGATCAGTGCATGTACATAGAGGGAATGGAAGAGGCGTTGGAGTGCATGGGAAAAGCCATCAGAAAGAATATACGGAAAGTCGACATCTGTACCCGATATAGCTCCATGCAGTATCTGGTGATTCTGATGGAGGCAGGGGAGCCAAATATTCCGGATATTATGGAGCGTATTTTCTCCCAGTATGGCAGATTGTATACGCGGAATGATTTTACGCCGCAATATGAATTCCGGCGTATGATGGAGGACAACACAAAATGAAATATATGATCGCATCCGATATTCACGGATCAGCTTATTACTGCAAAAAAATGACAGAGGCATTCCACAGAGAAAAAGCAGACCGCCTGCTGCTTCTCGGAGATCTGCTTTACCATGGGCCGCGGAATGACCTGCCGAGGGACTATGCACCAAAGGAAGTCATCGCAATGTTAAATGAATTAAGCCGACAGATTTTCTGTGTCCGTGGCAACTGTGAGGCGGAGGTAGACCAGATGGTGCTTTCCTTCCCGGTTCTCGCAGACTACTGTGTGATCCCGGCGGGAAACAGGCTGATCTATGCCACTCACGGGCATCACCACAACACACAGACACCGCCGCCTTTGCAGCGGGGAGATATCCTGCTGCACGGTCACACCCACGTCCCGGCATGGGAAAGCTTCGGGGAGGACAATCTCTATCTGAATCCAGGCTCAGTCTCCATCCCGAAGGAGCAGAGTGCGCACAGCTATATGATATTGGAAGGGAATCTGGCGTGCTGGAAGAACCTGGATGGAGAAGTGTATCATTCGTTGGAATTGTAGGGTTACTGTGCAAGAAACAGTACCCCGAGGGTTCCCGGTCCGCAATGGCTCGAGATAACGCCGCCGGCTCTGGTCTCTAAGATCTCATGGAAAATACCAAGTCCCTCAAGATAATTTCTTACGTCATCTACCGTTGCACGGTCACAGCCGGAATGCGTGATAAAGACACGGTCAGGTCTGGCATTCTTCAAATCTTCCTCCATATCTTTCGCATAATTCATAATGACAGAACCAATCTTGCCGCGATATTTCTTCGTGGCATCCATAGCACCATTTTCCACAACGATCTTCGGATGAAGCTTCAATACACCGCCCGCCATTGCAGCAACTGCATTGCACCGTCCACCACGGTACAGATAGGTGAGCGTATCTACCACAAAGCTTGCACGGACCTGAGGCTTTAAAATTTCCATACGGGCAGCAATCTCCGCTGCTGCAGCACCATTCTGTGCCATAATAGCTGCCTCCACGACAAGCAGACCGATTCCGGTCGAAAGATTGGCGGAATCAATGACTGTGATGCGGTCGGAAGCTTCTAATTCCTCCGCAGCAAGCCGCATGACGTTGCCGGAGGTAGACATGCTGTTCGAGATCGAAAAGGCGATAACTTCGCGTCCGTCCTCCACATAAGGGCGGAAGAGTTCGATGGTCTCTGCCAATGACGGGGCAGAAGTCTTCGGTGTGGTCCTGTGCTCGTTTGACCACGCATAGATCTGCTCCGGGGTAATCGTTCTGCCATCCTCGTATTCGTCTTCACCGAGAAGAATGTGAAGCGGCAGAATATCAATATCATATTTTGCAACCAGCTCCGGGGAGAGGTCGCATGTACTGTCTGAAATAATTTTTACCATGGTGGGCTCCTTTCCTATATAGGTACATTATACCTGTTTTTGGCTATTTTTGTACAAAAAATTTGGAAATCTGGGGTTGGCTGGGAGCCTACGCTGCCGGACGGAAGGTTATGTGAGCCGGGGATGGGTGGGGCTTCCTCCAGATTTCCATTGGGCTGAGAACTCCGAGAAGCCTCAGGACAGCGAAT
>CAKRFH010000119.1:0-8802 GCA_934320555.1 uncultured Roseburia sp. | reverse complement strand
TTGAAAGCGCCGTATACCGAACGGTACGTACGGTGCTGTGAGAGGACGGCGGTTAGTCACCGCCTCCTACTCGATTATCTTCTGCTACATCAGCTCCGGAATCTTCTTTGAAGATGCAATCGCGAGTGCTCCTGGTCCGATATGACAGGAAACGCTTAAGGATAATGGGTTCATGACGATCTCCATTCCCGGGAATTCTGCTTCCACTTCCTTCCGGAATGCCTCTGCCGCCTCAAGATCATAAGTGTACGCCATCTCAAGGTACATATTCTTTCCTTCCGGATCATTAAAGCGCTGATTAAAATCATTCTTCATTGCTTCGATCATTATATTCTTTGCCTGCTTTACGGTTCTCGCCTTGGCAAAGGAATCTAACTTTTCTCCCTGAATCTGCAAAACAGGTTTCAGCTTCAACAGTGTTCCAAGCGCCGCAGCCGCCGGTGTGATTCTTCCACCCTTCTTCAGGTAATAGAGTGTGTCCACCATAATATAAATGGATGACTCCATCTTCTCGCGCTCTAAGATCTCCTTAATCTGTTCTGCGCCATACCCTCTCTTTGCAAGCTCCATAGCATCTAAGACAGACTGGCGCTGTGTGACAGAAATACGCTGGTTATTCACTACAAACACCCGGTTGTCGTAATCCTGTGCCAGCATCATGGCGGTCTCACAGGAACCACTTAACCCGGAGGACATCGGAATATGTACAATCTCATCATACTCCTGTAACAGGGCATCCCACGTATCGGTCACATTTCCTACTAATGGCATGGATGTGGAAATACTGGCGTTCTCTGTCAGTTTCTGATAGAAATCCTCCTGTGTCAGGTCTATATCTTCGTAATAAGTCTCATTATCAATAAAAAAAGGCATCGGCATCACAGTAATTCCAAGCTCTTTTGCCTGACTCTGTGTGATTCCGCTGTTGCTATCGGTTACGATTGCGACTCTGCTCATCTCTGGTACTATCCTCCTATAATGTCTCTGAACGGTCTTTGATATTCTTTTTGAAGTTAATGACTTCATGCTCGTATTCTTCATTCATATAGTCGGAATGAATCATAAAATCTGCGGATGCACGATTATTTGCAATCGGGATATCATACACCTGTGCGATACGGAGCAATGCCTTCACATCCGGGTCATGTGGCTGCGCAGTCAGAGGATCGGAAAAGAATACGACAAAGTCAATTCGTCCTTCCACAATCTTCGCTCCGATCTGCTGGTCTCCTCCAAGCGGACCGCTGTTGTATCCTTTCACCTGAAGACCTGTTCGGTCTGTGATCATTCTCGCGGTCGTTCCTGTTCCACATAAGGAATGCTGTAATAAAATGTCCTTGTTCTCCAGACACCAGTTAATCAGATCCTGTTTCTTATTATCATGTGCGATCAACGCAATATTCTTCTTCTTTCCGATTGTAAGTGTAATGTAATTGTCTTCCATTGTCTTCTCCTTTTCGTCTCATTCTATAGCAGACCATTCAATACTTCAAATCTGTGTTCCAGAATCATCTTGATAAACGCTGTATCACGGATAATCCACGGGTCCTTCTCAACCGCAATATTCTTCTCGTAAATCTCCTGCGGTGTCGCCCACTTCAGATAATACCCCTTTGCAATCTCGCTCTTCGTCAGGTGGATCAGCTCTTCCTCACCGGTCTCCTCGCAGAAATAAAATAGGGAATGGCAAATGTACTTCTTCCTGTCATCGAAGATGTCCTTCCGGATCTCTGTGATCTCGCCAAGCTCCACCGCTTTCTGTGGGATAATAAAAAGCCCGGTCTCCTCCTGCACTTCCCTTGCTAACGCCTGTAAGTAGGTCTCGCCCGGTTCCATGCCGCCTCCCGGGATCTTGAACTCGCCGTCCCTGCTGCACTGCATGGCAATCTTCCCATCCCGCACAACAATCCCGCGTATGGTGTACTTCTCTAAAACTGTTTCCGTGTTGTCGTAATTCTTCTCGTCAAATACGGCTAATATCTGCATATACAACGTCTCTCTTTCGCAACAAAAGATTATTCTGCTGATAGATATTGTATCACAGTGAACGCAATCGCGCAATGAACTACGAAAAAAAAGAAGGCTGCCACCGGGCAGCCTTCTGATCTGATTTTTTTACATCATTCCCATTCCAGGGTTTCCTGCTGGCATAGCAGGTGCATCTTCTTTGATATTAGCAACAACAGATTCTGTTGTCAGTAAAGTAGATGCTACAGATGTTGCATTCTGTAATGCACTTCTTGTAACTTTTACAGGGTCTAAGATTCCGTTCTCAACCATATCTACATACTCTTCTGTAGCTGCATTGAAACCTGTTCCCGGTGTGCACTCTTTTACTTTATTGATAATAACTGCGCCCTCTAATCCGGCGTTTGCAGCGATGTAGTAAAGAGGAGCTTCCAGTGCCTTTAAGATAACCTTGGCACCTGTCTTCTCATCACCCTCTAAGGTATCAGCTAATTTAGCAACTTCCTTGGAAGCGTGGATGTATGCAGATCCACCACCTGCAATAATGCCTTCTTCAACGGCTGCTCTTGTTGCATTTAATGCATCCTCCATACGGAGTTTTGCTTCTTTCATTTCCGTCTCTGTAGCAGCTCCGACGCGGATAACAGCAACACCGCCTGCCATCTTTGCAAGTCTTTCCTGTAATTTTTCTTTGTCAAATTCAGATGTTGTCTCTTCGATCTGTGCACGGATCTGTTTGATTCTTCCCTGAATAGCTTCCTTGTCACCGGCACCGTCAACGATAATCGTGTTCTCTTTCTGGACTTTTACGGATTTTGCGCGTCCGAGCTGATCCATGGTAGTATCTTTTAACTCAAGGCCAAGATCTGAACTGATCACCTGACCACCTGTTAAGACTGCAATATCCTCTAACATAGCTTTTCTTCTGTCACCATATCCTGGAGCTTTGACTGCTACTACATTGAATGTACCACGTAACTTGTTTACGATCAGTGTGGTAAGCGCTTCGCCTTCTACATCTTCAGCGATGATCAGTAATTTGGCACCGCTCTGGACGATCTGCTCTAACAGTGGAAGGATCTCCTGAATGTTGCTGATCTTCTTGTCTGTGATTAAGATATATGGATCATCTAAAGTAGCTTCCATCTTATCCATATCAGAGCACATATATGCAGATAAATAACCGCGGTCGAACTGCATACCTTCTACAAGGTCAAGCTCTGTCTGCATGGTCTTAGATTCCTCAATTGTGATAACACCGTCATTGGAAACCTTCTCCATAGCATCTGCAACCATATTTCCGACCTCTTCATCACCGGCAGAGATGGCAGCTACTTTTGCAATCTGGTCTTTTCCTTTTACTTTGGAAGACATCGCTTTTAAAGACTCTACTGCCTTATCAGTTGCTTTCTTCATACCACGACGGAGGATAATCGGGTTTGCTCCAGCCTCTAAGTTCTTCATACCTTCCTGAATCATTGCCTGCGCCAAAACGGTAGCGGTTGTAGTACCATCACCGGCAACGTCATTTGTCTTGGTTGCAACTTCTTTTACAAGCTGTGCGCCCATATTTTCGAATGGATCTTCCAACTCGATCTCTTTTGCGATTGTCACACCATCGTTTGTGATAAGTGGAGCACCATAAGACTTGTCAAGGACAACGTTTCTTCCTTTTGGTCCGATTGTAACTCTTACTGTATTTGCTAATTTGTCAACGCCTGCACCAAGTGCTGCTCTGGCTTCTGATCCGTATTTAATTTCCTTTGCCATGATTTTCTACCTCTTTTCAAAATATTCTGTTGCTCTGTAAATTATTCTACAACTGCAAGAATGTCATTCTGTCTTACGATGATATATTCTTCTCCGTCTAACTTCACTTCTGTTCCTGCATATTTGGAATAAATAACTTTCTGTCCTTCTTTTACCTGCATGGTAACTTCTTTTCCGTCAACTGTTCCGCCAGGTCCGACAGCAATTACTTCTGCCTCCTGTGGCTTCTCCTGTGCACTGCTTGTAAGAATAATTCCTGATTTTGTTGTTTCCTCTGCCTCGCACTGTTTTAATACAACTCTGTCGCTCAAAGGTACTAATTTCATGATAATTCCTCCATTCCATATATTTTCTTTTCTTTTAATTCTTTTGGTTTGCCTTATTAGCACTCATTTACTTTGAGTGCTAACCGATAGTCCTATAATATGTTTTTATCTGTAAATTAGCAACTTTATTTACAGGTATTTATCTCTGTGAAATCATATTTTTTCTCTTGTTTTCTATAATTTTCTCATTTTTTTATATCATATTATTTTTTCTCGGATTTTATACTTTTTTTAGAATCTGTAATCAGCCCATAATGCAGAAGCCCGTTGTAAATGCCATCTTCATTCACTCCGGTTGTCACGAACTCTGCTGTTCTTTTCACTTCATCCGTTCCGTTTCCCATTGCGACACTGTGTGCCACATAAGAAAGCATTTCCAGATCATTCGCACTATCCCCGAATGCATAGGTATCCTCATGTGCAATCGCAAGCATCTCACAGACTTTTTGAATGCCGGTCGCCTTCGTAATACCGGCAAGGTTCATCTCCACGATCCCCTCATCGTGCACGATAACATCGAACCCCTCTCCCATGTCCGCGACAAACTGCGCCACATCGATTTCTTCTGAGACAAAGCTCATCTTATTGATTATGATCTCACTGTGATCCTCCGGAATATCCCGGACATACTGCCCTAATTCTTTCCGCAAAAATACAACATAAGGATCTTCTGCAAAATCCCCTGTATTCACATAAATATAGCCAGGACCCTCCAACACCGCTGGTGTCTGGTGCTTCTTCAAAACCTCCAATGCATGCGTTACCTGCTCCTCGCTCCATAATACTTCGTATGCTGTCTCCTTATGGAAATCAATGTGTGCCCCGCAGGATGCGATCACACCGTCAAATCCGAGCTCTAACAGCTTTGGGCTTCGGATATTCGCCCGGCTTCTCCCGCTGCAGATAAACGCATAGTGACCGTTCTCACGGAGCATTCGTAATGCCTCTTTCGTACTCTCGCTGATATTCATATGTTTATCCCACAACGTACCGTCTATGTCAAAAAATACTGCTTTTCTCATGGTAATGTTCCTTTCAGATAGTAAGAAAACGGGGTCAGCCAGCCGGTCAACTCCGTTTTTCTCTTTTATGTGCTTTTCTAATCTCTTTCTCAAATCTATTTTTATTCCCCGTCAAGTACCGCCTGAATCTTCTCCTTGGCAGTATCTACGGTAGACTGATCCGGAAGCATGACATATACCTTCATATTGCTGATAGAATAGGTATAAGATGACTGACCGGAACCGTTCACACTGTAAGTCTCAATGTCCCAGCCTGTCCCCTGATCCAGCTGCTGCCGTACGAGCTTTGCAAGAGTATCATAGGACATGCTCGTCTCAAAAGTACCTTCCAGGGAAGCCAATAAATCCGTATAGTTTGCAAGTACGGCAGATGAAGTTGCCTTGTTAAATACAGCTTTGATCACCTTCATCTGATCTTCTCCACGCTGTCGGTCTCCTGTTGCAAATGCGTGACGCTCTCTGGCAAAAGCAAGCGCCTGCTCCCCATTCAGATAATTATCCCCTTTTACATAGTGAAAAGAACCAACGTCAAACGTGTAGTCCGAGTTGACCGTAATTCCACCCAAAGCATCAATAATCTTCTGGAATCCGCTGAAATTCAGCCTGAAATAATAATCAACATTTATCCCATAAAGCATTCCAAGTGTGTCCTGTGAACACTGAATTCCGTAGATACCTGCGTGCGTCAGCTTATCCTTCACACCATTGGAAATCGAAAGTGGAACATAATAATCCCTCGGTGTGGAAACAAGCAATATCTTCTTGGTATTCGTGTTGACTACTGCAAGAATATTGACATCACTCCGGCTTCTCTTAGACGTGCTTCCGTAGGTGTCAATTCCACTGATATACATGATAAAGGTTCCATTGTCGTAAAAACTCGTATCGTCTGCCTGCGGCTCGTCCTCTGTCACAACCGAATAACCGGAAATCTTTCTCAGTGATTTCACAAATGCTGCATAATCGTGGATGTCTCTCGGTTCTTCCGTCTCTGTATCCGTTGCCTGTTCTGTCTGCAGATCTGATAACTCTGCGATCATGTCCAGATAACTTTCATTTAAAATAATCGCCTGTACACTGTTGTCGATCATTGCATCTGCAAGCTCTGCCACACCCTGATATGCGACTGTCTCGACGGAAGCACCCAGGTTCGTCTCGATCTCTTTTAATGCCTTCTGTGTATTTTCTGTATCCAGACTTTCCAGAATACCAAATGTATACTGTGCCGCATCCGAAATTGTCTGCGCCTGGTCTGTATCATAGACATATACAGAAACCTCTGTTGTGTCTTCCACGACCTTCGTAATCTCTTTCATAGTATTTTTTGCCTGTAAAATGCCAATGCCACCCACAATCATTGCAACACTGACCAAAACAGACAATACTATAAAAATCCAGTACAAAATCTTATTTTTTCCAAAAATTGTAAAATAAATCACTGCTATCAGGGCAAGAATTAATACTGCACCGATCGCAATCTCGTATCTTACAGGTATCAGCTTTGATCCATGTACAATCACACCAAAAATAATACTGCAAATTATTTCCAACGCAGCAACTATTTTTGCCGCTGTCCTTCTTGTCTTTTCGTTCAAGTCCTTTTCCTCCATGCTATGTAATAGATTCCCATAGCATTTTACCACGTTTCCGGTATTTGTACAGTTCTAAAATCATTCTGTCCCAAACTTTTCAAGAACTGCCTGTCTGACCGATTTCTTCACTGTCTCATTGCCCGTCTTCCAGAGCAGTTTTAACGCACGTGCAAACAGTTCTGCCGTCTCCGGTGACAACCGGCTCTTTGCCTTGAAAAGTTCCTGCACGGTTTTCCATTTGCACCGGTAGAAATCGTCAACCGTTTCAATCTTCGCATCTTCCAACATGGAAAATACGGTATCAACGATCTCCTCCCGCTGCTCCTTCGTCAGCTGGAAAATCCATTTTTTCATTGTCTCATCTAGCAGTACACTCTGCGGTGCTACCGCATCCACATACACAAAATGGGGACCGAGAACTTCCCAGGACATAGCATCATGCTGCTGGATCCCGCTCTGTGAGCTCTTCACCACCTCAAACTTTTCCTGATGTTCTAGAAGCATGCCGACAATGCTTGATTCCGGCAGGATTGTCCGGATCTTCGGAAGCATTCTTTTATATTCCGGGCTTTCGATCATCTGCTCACTAAATCCGGGACCATCATTACTGTAAACACAAACGATATGCTCCTGGATGGCCGGATCGCATTTCACCGCCGCATACACAGAAAGATTGCCACCCTTCGAATGTCCGCCAACCCAGATTTTTTTCCAGCTGTCTTCCCACATGTGGTTCAGATAGGAGACTGCTTTTAACTGTCCGGGTGTCTCCGAGAGATAACCCATATTAAAATTCTCCCGCCACCCAACAATTGTATTATCTGTGCCGCTGAAAGATACATATATGCTGTCATCAGGCAGTCTGATACAGATAACCGAAAACTGTGACTGTTCCTCGATGCTGATGTCATTGACATAACCAAACAATTCTGCCGAAGCAAAACGGGCTGTCTGTGCCATCTTTTTCAACACAAATGCCGCTGTTTTCGTCATGGAGACACGCTTCATAATCTCCTTCTCATCATGCGTCCGGAAAAATTGTTCTGATGCCTCCCCTACCGTGACCGTGCCCTCTTTTCCTGGTGTCGGTACAATGCCCTCAAATTCCACATAAACTAACTGTGCAAGAATCAGGTTATCTACCTCGTTAAAAGGTGCCTGCTCAAAAGTGAGATCTCCCCGCCAGTCCAGATAATCCATTAAATTAGCCATAGTCCTCCCCTCTAGTCTGCCTTGACTTTTTCTGTACAAAACTTTGTATTTTTCCCTGTTGTCTCAGATATTTCTTTTTGGCTCATCCTATCTTACCTTCCTTTTCGAGGTATTCCAGGAAGGCGGTGCATCCTGTGACTACATCACGGTAGGTTTGGTCAAATCGAGAATTATACCATGGATCTTGACACTCAGAACCAATCAGCCCTGCATACTCAAGCATCAGTGCTATTTTCTCGCCTTTCTTATGATTGGTCATTCTCTCCATGTTACGAATGTTCCTATTATCCATACCAATAAGATAATCATAATAATCATAGTCTGAAGCCTTAAGCTGAACTGCTCTTTTCCCTTCACAACATATACCATGCTTAGCAAGTTCAGCCTTTGCAGGTGGATATACAGGATTTCCCACACCATTCCAAATCTCTTCTGTACTAGTAGCAGCGGATGCAATTTCAAACTGCTCGGCTATACCACGCTTTGATACCATATCTTTTAATACAAATTCAGCCATTGGTGATCTGCAAATGTTGCCGTGGCAGATAAAGAGCACTTTTATCATTGTTGCATAACCTCGCATTTCTTAGTTTTTCTTGGTATTTCGGGCTTTGTAAGCCTTTGTAAATGTTTGCTTTCTGGTATAGCCTGGTTTATTTTCGCATAATATCGTCAGCAAAAGGTGTAAAATAAGGTGTATATTTTTCTATTTTACACCTTGCTATTTTCAATTAAAAATCGTAATTACACAACCTTGATCCGAGCAGCTTCTGCCCTGGCATCCTCAAGATTTACATGCGTATATGTATTCAGCGTTACGCTGATCTCTGAATGTCCCATCAAATATTGCAATGCTTTTGGATTCATTCCGGATTTTGCCATATTTGAGCAATAGGTATGCCGACATACATG
>CAKRFH010000118.1:0-8873 GCA_934320555.1 uncultured Roseburia sp. | reverse complement strand
ATTGTCTGGAATCTTCGGCATTAAACTCGTGATAAGTACTCACCTGTACGTGTATCAATCTTGATCACATCATCCTGCTCAACAAATAATGGAACGTATACAGTAGCACCTGTCTCAACAACAGCTGGCTTTGTAGCACCTGTAGCTGTATCACCCTTGAAACCTGGCTCTGTGTCTGTGATCTGTAACTCTACGAACAGAGGTGGCTCTACTGCGAATACACTTCCGTTGTGGGAGCACATCTTAACCATCTCGTTCTCTTTTACGAACTTCAGGGAATCGCCAATTGCTTCCTTAGCTAATGCGATCTGGTCGTATGTCTCAACGTCCATGAAGTAATATAAATCGCCATCAGCATATAAGTACTGATAATCTTTTCTCTCGATACGAGCCTGAGGACATTTCTCAGTTGGACGGAATGTCTTCTCTACAACACCGCCACTCTTGATATTCTTTAACTTGGTTCTTACAAACGCTGCGCCTTTACCTGGCTTAACATGCTGGAATTCGATAATCTGATAAACGTTACCTTCTAATTCAATAGTGATACCATTTCTGAAATCGCCTGCTGAAATCATTCAAACTTCCTCCTTAAAATTGCATACGAGCACAAAAACTCTCTGATTTCTTTATTTTATAATAAAAACCGTCATTTTTCAAGCTTTTTTTTAGTAAATCAGTCCCTATTCTCAATCTCATGGATCATATCAATTCTCATCTGGTGTCTGCCACCCAGAAATTCAGCATCGAGATACGCTTTCACGATATCTTTTGCCAGCTCACTTCCCACGATTCTTGCACCAAATGCGATAATATTTGCATTGTTATGCTCCTTCACGAGTCTTGCGGTTGCACAGTCTGAGCACACTGCAGCCCGCACACCTTTTACTTTATTCGCTGCGATCGAGATCCCGACACCTGTTCCGCAAATTAAGATTCCACAGTCCGCCTCACCGTTTACAACAGCACGTCCGACCTTCTCGCCATATTCCGGGTAATTGCAGCTCTCATTGCTGTCTGTGCCGAAATTAATCACTTCGTGTCCAAGGCTCTTAACATACTCCATAATCGTGAACTTTAATTCTGTCGCTGCATGGTCATTTCCAATTGCAATTTTCATCTTTTTTCTCCTTTATCGTTTCTCTTTCTTAAGCTTTCTCTGATAAAAATAGAGCACTACTTTTTCCAAATATCTCTTCAGGACAATCTGAATCTCCTCTTTCGGATGGATTGGCTTCACTAAGATCGTGCGGATCCCGGCACGGTTTGCGCCGTACACATCCGTAAAGATCTGGTCACCGACAAAAACCGTATTCGTCACATCCGTCCCCATCTGTTCCATCGCCTTCCGGTAACTCGCCGGATTCGGCTTTCCGGCCTTATAAATATAAGACACATGGACTGCATCATGAAACATCTTCACGCGCGGTTCCTTATTGTTCGACAGGAGCATGCAGGAAAAACCAAGTTCCTTCAAGTGTGCAAACAGTGCACAGGCTCTTTCATCTGCCGGTGCCCCATGGCGCACTAACGTATTGTCTATATCGAACAGGACACCGCGGTAACCCTCCTCATACAGCCGGTCAAAATCAATCTCATAGGTGGAATCTACATATTCCCCCGGGTAAAACTTCTCTAACATCTGGTCTGGTACCTTTCGTTCGGTTACTGTTTGTCTAACATCTTCTTCAGCTCACACATAAATGTGTTCACATCCTTAAATTCCCGGTAAACAGAAGCAAACCGGACATATGCCACAGAGTCAAGTTTACGGATCTTATCCATGACGATCTCTCCGATCAAGGTACTCGGGATCTCCTTCTCTTCCCGGTTGAAGACCTCCGTCTCCACCTCATCCACCAACTGGTTGATCTGGTTAATGGAAATCGGGCGCTTATGGCACGCGCGCAGGACTCCCGCTTCAATCTTTGATCTGTCATACTGTTCCCTGTTATTATCCTTCTTAATCACGACAAGCGGTATCGTCTCCACCTTCTCATATGTGGTAAACCGCTTCCCGCAGTCATCGCACAGCCTTCTGCGCCGGATGGAATTGTTGTCATCCGCCGGTCTTGAATCAATGACTCTTGTATTCTCACTGCTGCAAAAAGGGCACTTCATTTCTCTACCTCCAGCTGATCTGCTTTCTCTGTCAGAATCCGTCAGTCTTTGTCTGCATTATCATATGTAGTATATCTGTATTTTTTCGTATTGTCTATACTTTTCACTCTATTTCTGACGGTTCCGCACAATTTTTGAAATCTGTCACAGCCTGTGTCTGGCTTCCCTCTCATCAATGTCAACTAAAATAATGTCCGGTCCGATTTTTACGATCTTACACCATGGAATAAAGATCTCATATTCCCGGCAAAAACACCCAAGCCACTTCCCCGGTCCCGGCACGATCAGTGCCCGAATGGAGCCATCCTTCTCGTCAATATCAAGATCCTGTACATTTCCGAAGCATTTGCAGTCACATACATTGATCACTTCTTTTTCTGTCAGATCACAAAAACGCATATCCTCTCCCGGTTGTTATCCTCTTGAGAAAAGATATGCGTATTTTTCTTATTCTTGCCTGTACTTCTTACACATTGAAACGGAATAAAATTACATCGCCGTCTTTGACCACGTACTCTTTTCCTTCCATGCCGACAATTCCCTTCTCTCTTGCTGCCGCGAGACTGCCGTTGTCGAGAAGATCCTGATAGTTGACAACCTCAGCCTTGATGAACCCGCGCTCGAAATCGGTATGGATCTTTCCGGCTGCCTGCGGTGCCTTGGTTCCTTTTTTTATCGTCCACGCACGGCACTCATCCTCTCCTGCTGTCAGGAAGCTGATCAGTCCAAGCAGGCTGTAACTTGCTGCCACTAACTTGTCAAGACCGCTGGATGTCACTCCGAGATCATCTAAATACTCCTGTTTCTCATCCTCATCAAGCTCGGAAAGCTCCTGCTCGATCTGCGCACAGATGACGAATACCTCTGCGCCCTCTTCCTTTGCCATCTCTCTGACTTTCGCAACATATGGATTGGAAGCTCCGTCATCTGCAAGATCATCCTCTGCCACATTTGCAGCATAGATCGTAGGCTTTGCGGTAAGAAGGTTGTATCCTTTAAACCAGATCTGGGCATCCTCATCATCCGGCACTTCGAAGGTTCTTGCCATCTTGCCATCCTCAAGGTGTGCTTTCACAGCCTCCACTAACTCTAACTCCTTCGCGAGTGTCTTGTCCATTCTCGCCTGTTTGGAGATCTTGGCAATTCTTCTGTCAAGGATCTCGATATCGGAGAAGATCAGCTCTAAATTGATCGTTTCGATATCCCTTGCCGGATCGATGGATCCGTCTACGTGAATGATATTGGTGTCTTCAAAACAACGCACCACATGCACGATCGCATCTACCTCACGGATGTTCGCAAGGAACTGGTTTCCAAGTCCTTCCCCCTTGCTCGCTCCCTTTACCAGACCTGCAATATCCACGAACTCGATCGTAGCCGGTGTCACCTTCTTGGTGTGATAGAGCTCACCGAGCTTTACAATACGCTCATCCGGAACGGATACGATTCCGACGTTCGGATCGATCGTTGCAAATGGATAGTTTGCAGAGAGTGCCCCTGCCTTGGTCAGTGAGTTAAATAAGGTACTTTTTCCGACGTTTGGAAGTCCTACGATACCTAATTTCATTTTATCTTTTACCTGTCCGAAAACCCTTGATTTATCGTGGGTTTCGCCTTTCTTTCGATTTATTTTACGCCCTTTTTTACGCCTGATGCAATTGTTTATTCTATCATAAGGGCTCTGTATTTTCAATCTTAACAGCTTTTTTATTTATACAGTTTCCGTGCCTTCCCGTTCCATCTTAACACTTCTTCCACCTCGGCAAGCCGCGATACGATCTTCTCCGACTGAGGCTGTCTCTTCAATCCTTCCCGGATGCCTGTGTAGATGGTGTTCTCCCGCTCAAGGCAGGTTTTCAACACCGGGTGCCTGTTCTGTAGCAGTAATCCACCGTAAAGATTGGATAATTTCAACAAATCCACATCCTCCTCTGTGGACAGTTCACCGGTATGGCAGACTTTCATCATCGGATAGAACTTCTCCTCTTCGAGTACTATCTCCTCTGCAAGGATCCGGTAACCGTTCTCCCGGAGAAATGCCCGCACACGTTCTAACTCTGACTGTGGCTGCAGGATCAGTTCTTTTGCCCTATGGCACACTTCTTTTCCATCCTCTAAAATATGCATCACGAGACCACCGCCCATCCCGGCGATCAGAATGGAGTCTGCCTCGCCTGTCTTCAATGCCTTCACACCGTCCGAGAGACGCAGGTCTATGTATTCCTCTAACCCGTAAAGCCTGCTGTGTTCCTTCGCCCGCTCTAATGGTCCCCTGTTGATATCCATCGCAATCGCGCGCGGGATCCGCTTCTGCTGTAACAGATAAATGGGAACATATCCATGATCTGTTCCTACGTCCGCTAACACACCCCCGTCTGACACAAGCGATGCCGCCATGGTAAGGCGTTCTGAAATCTTTACCATTACTCTAAGTAGTCCTTTAACTTACGGCTTCTGCTCGGATGGCGGAGCTTACGGAGTGCCTTTGCCTCGATCTGACGGATACGCTCACGGGTAACGTTGAACTCTTTGCCGACTTCCTCTAAGGTTCTCGCACGTCCGTCCTCAAGGCCGAAGCGGAGTGTCAGTACTTTCTGCTCTCTCTCGGTCAGGGTTCCGAGTACCTCCTCTAACTGTTCCTTGAGCAGGGTGAATGCTGCGGCATCTGCCGGTACCGGCACGTTATCATCCTGGATGAAATCTCCTAAATGGCTGTCTTCCTCCTCACCGATCGGAGTCTCTAAGGATACCGGCTCCTGGGAGATCTTTAAGATCTCGCGCACACGCTCTACCGGCATATTCATCTCTGCTGCGATCTCCTCCGGGCTTGGTTCACGGCCTAATTCCTGCAGCAGCTGTCTGGACACACGGATTAACTTGTTGATGGTCTCAACCATGTGAACCGGGATACGGATCGTTCTTGCCTGGTCTGCGATCGCTCTTGTGATTGCCTGACGGATCCACCAGGTTGCGTAGGTGGAGAACTTATACCCTTTGCGGTAATCGAATTTTTCCACAGCCTTAATAAGACCCAGGTTACCTTCCTGGATCAGGTCGAGGAATAACATGCCTCGTCCGACATATCTCTTGGCAATAGATACAACCAGTCGTAAGTTTGCCTCTGCAAGACGTTTCTTCGCCTCGTCACCGGCATTTAAGTCTTTCTGTAAAGACTTAATCTCCTCTTCGATCTCTTCCTCTTCTTCCGCAGAAGCGGTCTCCTGACGTTTCTTTAAGATCGCGATCTTCTCTTTGGCAACCGCTCCCGCCTCCATCTTCTGGGCGAGGTCAATCTCTTCCTCCGCACTCAAAAGCGGAACTTTTCCGATCTCTTTTAAGTACATACGGACCGGATCCTCGATAGATACGCCCTCCGGAACAGACAGGTCGATCTTCTCCACCTCGATCTCCTCATCATCGTCCACGTCGAGCAGGATATCCTCGTCACTGTCGTCCTCTGTAATACGGAGCACATCGATGTTGTTGGCTTCCAAGAAATCTAAGATCTTCTCGAACTGTTCCGCATCTAACTGCATGTCAGCAAAGAAGTCACTGATCTCCTGGTACTCTAACATGTTCTTCTTTTTCTTTGCGAGAGCTAACAGTTCTTTTAACTTCTGCTGGAATTTCTCCCTTGCAGCCTCATCCATACCGTTTTCCTCTTTCTGGGTGTTTTTCACTTCGTTTTCTGTTTTTTTTGCCATTTGTTTCATCCTCTCAAGTTTTCTACTATTTTGTCCTTAATCAATGGAAATATGCAGTTTCTCTAATTCCTCAAGGCTGCGCTTGTCACTCACAAGCTTCATCAGCCCTTCCAGATCAGTCGGTGGTAAATGCTTCGACCGGTACTCAATGCTGTTTTGCTTGATCCTTACAATCGTCTCCTTTAGTGCCTTCTCCATGTCCTCTTTCGATTCCACTTCATGGATTCTGGCATTGAACAGTGCGGCAATCTCTTTCTGTTCCTCTTCCTCCGGGAACATGCTCACGATCTTCGCCGGATTGGCAGATCCTGTCTCCTCGAACTGTCCAAACAGAATCTCCGCCGCTCTATGGTAAATCTCCTCTGTAAAATCAGCAGGAGTGATATATTTTCTGATCTTCTGATAAAGTCCGGCATTCTCGATCAGCCAGGTCAAAAGCAGCTTCTGGGATTTTCTCATTCCATCTTCTTTCCTTAGCCCTCTTGTCTTCTCTTTCTGCTCGTTGACGCCGCTCTTAAGTGGTGCTGCCGGGTCTCTTTGCTGCATGCCGGACATCTGCATACCATACCGCCCGACTAACCTCTGCAAATCCTCCACCGGAAGCAGATACTTCGCCGCAACCGCCTCCACATAAATATCACGCTCGATCTTCTCTGTGAAGGAGCACAGCTTCTTCGCCACCTCATTATAAAAGGAAGCTTTGCCTTCCGGATCTGTCAGGTCATACTGCCGCTCTAAAATCCGGATCTCAAACAGGAAGCTATTCTCTGCATGGTCAATCCGCTCCTGATAGGCATCCGCCCCGAGTGCCTTGATGAACTCATCCGGATCCTTATACGGGCGCATGTTGATCACCTTCGTCGTGATACCGACCGCCTTCAAAATCGGAATTGCACGAAGCGCCGCCTTCACCCCGGCACCATCGCTGTCATACGTTAAATATACTTCTTTCGTATAGCGCTTTAACAGGCTCGCATGCCCGGTCGTAAGCGCCGTTCCAAGAGACGCCACCGCATTGTCAAAGCCTGCCTGATGGAGAGCGATCACATCCATATATCCCTCGCACAACAGCAGCTGCGGCTTCTTTGTCGTCCGCGCGAAGTTCAACCCGAACAGGTTGCGGCTCTTGTCAAAAACAGGGGTCTCCGGAGAGTTCAGATACTTCGGCTCGCCGTCTCCCATCACACGTCCGCCGAACCCGATCACTTTATTATGTACATCCATAATCGGGAACATGGCACGGTTCCAGAACTTATCGTAGCCTCCTCTTCGCTCATCGATTGTGACAAGCCCGGATTCTTTTAAAATCTCATCCTCATACCCTTTCGCTTTCAGGTAACGGTAGAGGTCATCGCTGTACTGATCCGAATAGCCGAGACCGAACTTTTGCATCGTCTCATCGGAGAGCTCCCTCTTCCTGAAATAGGCGAGGGCATGCTTTCCCCTCTCATTGCGCAGCAGCATGTAAAAATAACGCGCTGCTTCCTTATTAATCTCTAAAATTCTCTGTTTCTTATCGGCTTCCCGTCTCTGCGCCGCCGAATATTCCTGCTTCGGCAGTGTCACACCGGACCGGTCAGCCAACGCTTCCATCGCCTCCGAGAATGTGAAGTTCTCATACTGCATCAGGAAGGTAAATACATTTCCTCCCGCACCGCAGCCGAAGCAGTAATACATCTGCTTATTCGGCGATACGGAAAAGGAGCCTGTCTTTTCATTATGAAATGGGCACAGCCCAAAATAAGTGCTTCCCTTTTTGGTCAGATGCACATACTGCCCGATCACATCCACGATGTCATTCCTTGAACGCACTTCTTCTATGATATCATCTGAAAAATATGGCATTCCTGCGCCGCTCCTCTCTTTTTAATAGCCATCCACCTGCCATGCCCGCGGCAGGAAGTACTCGCCAAACTTTGTAATGGCATACTGATCGGTCATACCAGCGATGTAATCACAGACAACACGCTGCTTTGTCTCCCCGGCATCGATCATGGCCAGATATTTGCCCGGCATATAGTCGATATGGGTACTGTAGAAGTCAAAAAGCTGTCCGATCATCGCCTTCGCCTTCACTTCCTCGCCCTTGGCAACCGGATTCGTGTATACATGCTCGAACATGAAGTGGCGCAGCTCATACATAGCTGCCTCTACCTCCTCTGACATGCGGATGTCGTCTTTTCCCATACTGTTCTTGATGACATTATGTATCAGCGTGTTGAGACGCTGTTTTGTAGTATACCCTAATATCTTACGGATTTCCAGTGGAATATCTTCCTCGGTCAGAATTTCTGCCCGGATGGCATCATCCACGTCATGGTAGACATAGGCGATCTTGTCAGACAGGCGCACAACTTTTCCCTCCAGCGTACGCGGCATGGACTTCGTCTGATGGTTTAAAATGCCATCCCGCACCTCCCAGGTTAAATTCAGTCCCTTTCCATTCTTCTCAAGCTTCTCCACAATCCGCACGCTCTGCTCGTTGTGCCTGAATCCGTCCTCACAGATCTTATTGAGCGCCTGCTCGCCTGCATGTCCAAACGGAGTATGCCCCAGATCGTGTCCTAACGCGATCGCCTCCACTAAATCTTCGTTCAGCCGGAGTGCTTTCGCGATCGTCCTCGCATTCTGGGATACTTCTAATGTATGTGATAATCTCGTTCTGTAATGATCTCCCATCGGTGTCAGAAAGACCTGTGTCTTATTCTTCAGCCTCCGGAATGCCTTACAGTGCAGAATCCTGTCCCGGTCTCTCTGGAACACAGGGCGCACATCGCAGGGTTCTTCCTCCCTGTCCCTTCCACGCGTGTTCACACTCAGTGTCGCATAAGGGCTTAGTGTCTCCTGCTCCATTCTCTCGAGCTCTTCTCTTATTGTCATAGGTATCACCTCTTTCATCCTGTTTGGATTTTCTGACAGCCTACATATTACTTATTCTGCACGATTCTTTTATTTCCTTTATTTTTTTCGATTTTCTGCTTTCTTTTCATTCTGACTGTTTTCCTGCCGGAAAATGAATCCGGAGACTGTCGCTGTTGTTGAGGCTGT
>CAKRFH010000117.1:0-9069 GCA_934320555.1 uncultured Roseburia sp. | reverse complement strand
TCACAGATTCTCCTCCCTTCCTGCCGGCTGACTCATGGGAATCATGAGCCGGACCGCATATTCCTCCGGATTTGTTTCGATCTTCATCGTGCCATGATACTTTTCCAGTGTATTGCGGACATTGCCAAGCCCAAGCCCCATATGCCCCGCGCTCTTTTTCTGCGTGGAATTGCAGCTGTTTCGGATCTCGCCCACCCGGAAATCGCGGATCTCATCCAGCTTCACCACAAGCGTGCCGCCTTCCCCTGCCGCCTCTATGGCATTGTCCAAAAGGTTGGCAAAAATCGTCGTAAGATCGATCTCTTTGATATCCGACAGGTCGACATCCCTCACCCGGACCGTTACAGTGATTCCCTTCGCCTCCGCCTCTCTGCACTTCTCATTCAGGATCATATTGAGCATCTGATTCTCCGTATATCTTTTTTCGCCCAGCACATTCAGCATATGGTAAAGTTCCTTCACATACCGGTTTCCGGTCTCCGGCTCTCCTCCGGCATAGAGATCTTCCACTGCCTGAAGATGGTTTTTCATATCGTGGATCACCTTCCGGGATTCCTGATATTTCCGGTCCAGCTCCTCATAATAATGATACCGAAGTTCATTTTCCTTCTGGTACAGCGCCAGCTCCTCCTCCAGCCGGTTCGAACGGATCAGATGGGAAAGCAGATAGAAAAAGTACACGTTCATCAAAAGAACCGCCACAATATTCACTGCCAGAAGTTCGATCCCATAAAGCTGTAAATAAATGCCGCTCATTCTGCTCAGGGAATAAATGTAAAACAGGCTAAACCCTGGCAGGGTCAGAATCGCCAAAAGCTGTTTGACAGAAAGCCTGCCCTTCAGCTTTTTTCCCATGAAAAATATCAGCAAACGCGTTCCGATCAGCATCAGTAGACATTTTAAAAACATGGCAAGGTTCCCCAAAAGCAGAATACTGTTCCATTCCATCCGGACAACAAGCCAGTAAGCAGCCTGAATTCCGCCCTGAATCGTCAGGAACAGAAATCCCCCGTAGAATGCGTCAAGCAAAAGGTTCTTTGCCTTTCTGTGAAATCCCATAGCCCCCATCACAGGTACACCCAAAAGAAGTACCGCCACAGACCCCAGCTCTCCGACAACAGCCAGATGCCTGTTGTCTGTCCCTGCCAGAATACTGAAAATCATAATCAGAAAATAATCCAGAAGAAACAAAAGCACATACCATCTTTTTTCCAGAAAAACAGTTCTTTCGTTGTGGGACAAAAACTCATACTGGCAGCCGCACAGCGTCAGAAATTCCAGTATGGAAAGAAGCAGATTCAACCAGCCCATAATTTCTCCTTTATATCTGTTCTGCCAGCCAGGCAGCCAATTCTTCCCGGAATGCCGTAGATTTCTTCTGGGAAAGCGGAACCAGGCTGCCATCTGACATTGTAATATCGTAGCCTTTCAGATTCTTCACATGGAAAAAATTGACCAAAAAGCTTTTGTGCGGCATGTAAAAACCGTATGGAGCCAGCTTTTTCTCCATGCTTCCGATATTCTCCTTCACCGTGAATTCCCCGATGGTCGTGACAAGACGGATTTTCCGGCTCTTATATTCCAGATAAAGAATATCCCGGCTTCCGATCTTCCGGAATCCCTCCTCTGTCTCAAAACCGAGAAGAACATCCTCCTCTTCCTCCGTGTACTCCAATGCCTCTTTTAAAAGCTCCCGGACTTTCTCCCTTTCAAATGGCTTCACCAGATAGGCAAACGCGTGAACAGAAAACGCGGATTCCCGGAAATCGTCATAGGCTGTCACATAAATAATCTTCGCCTTTTTATCCTTTTTCCGAAGAAGTCTGGCTGTCTCGATACCGGAAATCCCCTTCATATCAATATCCAGAAAAATGATTGGAAAACTTTCCTCCACGGACAGCAATGCCTCCCCACTTTCGAATTCCTGCACCGAGATCAGAAGCCCAGACTCCTCCAAAGCCGCCCGGATCCGTCTCCGATCTTCACGGTTGTCATCACAAATGGCTATTTTTTGCATGCATGTTTCTCCTTCTGTTTTGACTGTCTTCAGTATAACTGTTGTCTTCTTTTTTCACAAGATGATATGCATAAGGTACGGTTTTTGTGCATGAAAGACAGAAAAAAGGAAGGCGCACTGCCTTCCCTTAAATTCCATTTCTTCCGTTTTTTCTTAATTCAATCCCCGGAATCCCTTTCCGATGATCTCACTGCTGTTCGTGATCGCAATAAACGCAGACGGCTGGTTTTCGTGGATAAAGTTACGCAGCTCCACCGCCTGGCTTCGCTTCATGACGGAAAGAATGACCGTCTTCTCGTTGTGCTGGTAAGCGCCCTCGGCGCGGTAGACCGTCGCACTCCGGTTCAGCTTCTGCGTGATAAAGTCGCAGATTGGCTCCGGATCCGTACAGATAATCGTGAAATATTTGCACATATTAATATTCTCAATCACGCTGTCAACTACGAGCGACTTCGCGAGAAGTCCGCACAGCGAAAAAAGTCCGGTCTGTGCATCGAAAACCAGACATGATGCCAGTACAATAAATAAATCTACCAGAAACAGCGCCGCACCGATATTCAGCTTCGTGTACTTCTTCAAAATCATCGCGATAATATCCGTACCGCCGCCGGAAGCTCCCACGTTAAATAAAATCGCCGAGCTCGCCGCCGGAAGCACGATCGCATAAATCAGCTCTAACACTGGCTGTGAGGTCAGCGGTGCCGACATCGGAAAAAGCTTCTCCGCCGCACTCAAGCCCACGGAGGTAAGCACGCTGACATACACCGTCTTCACACCAAACCCTGTCCCTAAGAAAATAAATCCAAACACCAGCAGCGCCATATTAATAATAAATGTAATACTTCCCGGTGTTGTCGGCATCACCGCACTTAAAACAACCGCAATACCCGTCACTCCTCCGAATGAAAAATTATTCGGGAACTTAAACACATACACGCCCACAACCAGAATCAACGTCGCAACTGTCAATACAGCATATTCCTCAACCGTACGTTTAATCTGTCCTCTGCTTTTTAACATTTTCTTCTTCCTCAACTGTATCTTTTTCTTTCTGCATTTTAGCGTTCTCATTTTACTATATCCACTTGAAAAATGGTACTGTTTCCTTTGTTTTTTCGTATTATTTTTCATTTGATAGTCCTTGCACCGCTCTGACACATCGCTCTTTTGCATTCAAAAAGATTCTGTCCGTGGATAACTTCCTTCTTCCTCTCTAGTATACAACATTCAATTTCTATTCTGTATCATTTTTTTCTGACAATTTCTTTTATTTTCACCAGTTTACAGTTTTATCCACACTATCCACATAGTTATCCACATTTTAACCATTATACTGTCAATAACTCCCATTTTATCAACTTTATTGCGACGTTTATTCCATCATTTCCAATCCAATTGCTTTTCCATCTAATATCTAATATCCAATATCCAATATCCGGCAACGCGCCTTCTCATTTTCCAGCAAATATATTCCCATAAAATTTCCAATCATTAATAAAGAAGCTGCACGAAAGGCTCCCAATCTGCAGCTGCCGTTCAAAAACCTTCGTATGCCAAAAAGGGAGAGGTACTTCCGCAGAAATTCCTCTACGGAAGTACCTCTCCCCTTTTCGGCTGACACTACCTATCGATCGGCAGCGTCGCTTTTTATTTTTCTTTTATCGCCTATGCAAGCGCAGCCGTAATAATAGCCATTGAGTAAACCTCAGCCGCATTGCATCCACGGGACAGATCGTTGATTGGAGCATTTAAACCAAGTAAAATTGGTCCGTAAGCTTCGAAGTTACCAAGACGCTGAGCGATCTTGTAACCGATGTTACCAGCGTTGATGTCAGGGAATACAAATGTGTTCGCATGTCCTGCAACTTCAGAGTCTTTGCACTTTGTACGTGCAACACGAGGAGAAACAGCTGCATCGAACTGGATCTCGCCTTCGATTGGAAGAGCCGGGAACTTCTCTTTTGCCTTGTGAGCTGCGTTGCGCATCTTGTCAACGTCCTCACCTTTTCCGGAGCCAAGAGTAGAATAGCTTAAGAATGCAACCTTCGGATCGATACCGAAAATTCTTGCACACTCAGCTGTCTCGCCTGCGATCTCTACTAACTCGTCCTCTGTTGGATGAATATTGATTGCACAGTCAGCCATAGCTAATACTTCGTTCTCACCTGTTGCTGCTGGACGAACCATAATGAAGCAGGAAGATACGATTGTGTTGCCTGGTTTTGTCTTGATGAGCTGTAACGCCGGACGAACGGTATCTGCTGTAGAGTAGGTAGCGCCTCCAAGAAGGGCATCTGCAACTCCCATCTTTACTAACATGGTTCCGAAGTAGTTCGCCTGGGAAAGGATTCCTTTTGCCTGCTCCGGTGTCACACCTTTGCTCTTACGAAGTTCGCAGAACATCTCAACCATCTCATCGAATCTGTCATAGTTCAGAGGATCGATGATCTCTGCACCGCGGATATTAAAGCCACTCTCTTCTGCTGCAAGTGCGATCTCTTCTGCATTACCTACAAGGATTGGATGCAGGAAGTTGCTTGCAAGGAGACGGGATGCCGCCTCTAAGATACGAGGGTCATTTCCCTCTGTAAATACGATCTTCTTTGGGTCTTTTTTTAAGATCTCAATTAACTTACCAAACATTTTTTTGTTCCTCTCTTTTCTTTTTTCTGAAAACAGTTTCAATGTACCGGATATCCACTGCTTTCGGCGCACTGCGCCCTGTATGCTTTCATTATATAGCAGTTTTTTTGAAATTCAATCTATGTTTTCAAATAAATGCATATAATGTCATACTTCTTTGTTTTCCACAGTTTCCTCTTCCCCTGACTTCTCCATCTCTTCCTTTTCGTAGCGGATCAGCGCCTTCCTGAATTCCGGTGACTGGGAAAGCTTGAGTGCCTGCATGAAGTTCGGCACATTGCGCTCCTTGTCCGGCTTCGTTGCCAGCATGAACCGTCGGAACACGAAGAGCAGACAGATACTGATAACTGAGATCAGATCCTCCATTGCTGTCGTTGTCTGGATGACCATGTGGCGGGCGATCAGGAAAATCAGCGCCTCGATGATGTTTCCGGTGCTTGGTTTACATAACATTTTTAAAAATTCGATACCGATGACAACGGACAGCACTTCATCTAAAAATTCCATAAACGCATGAGTGTCTCCTCTGGCGCCCCAGAAATGTGCCAGTCCCGGGAATACCCCGACTACTGCCATCAGAATTGCAACCCCCACGATCATTGCCATGACAAATTCCAGAATCTCACATCCCTCAAAGGCTTTTTTTCTCAGCTTGTCCCACATATTTTTTCTCCTTCTGTTTTTCTTCGGCAGCCGATAATTACAAAGTGCAAATTTATGTTGTTCACAATCTACTCTACGTTTTCTATGCACTTTGCAATTATCAATCTCTATGCATCAAAAAAGAGTCGTCTTGCATACTTCTGCAGCCCCGGCTCTTCTCAGTCTTTCATATTTAAAATCCGAGCATCGCCCTTCGAATCCAGTCCACAGGCGTAACCTCCACAGTTAACTCGGTCCAGGCACCCTCACGGCACACAAGAGGTTTTACTTAGGGCTGCTCCATTCCTGACCTGACCCGGTTCGTAAATTCCTGTTGCGTAAGACCCAAACGTCAACGCCACTTATGAAGGGCTGCCCTGCAGAAAGATAACCCTCAGTTTGATATCACTCCAGCTATAGCGGATTGCTGGTTCAGGGTACCGCTGCCACCCCAGCTGCTCGGAGATTTAAGTATATCCTATCCGACCGCATGTTGTCAAGACTTCTGCTTTTTCTTTTGCCGCAGTTCCCGGAAAAAGTTGGAAAGCATTGCGGAACACTCCTCCTCCAACACGCCTTTTTCAATCTCCACCTGATGGTTGAACTCTGCCATCTGCAACAAATTCAACACCGATCCCGCGCAGCCCGCCTTTGGATTCATGCAGGCGATCACCACTTTCTTCATCCTGCTCTGCACAATCGCCCCGGCGCACATCTGGCAGGGCTCTAATGTCACGTACATCGTGCAGTCCTCTAACCGCCAGTCGCCGGTCTTTTTGCTTGCCTTACGGATTGCGGAAAGTTCCGCGTGTGCTAACGTATTTCCCTCTGTGTTCCTTCTGTTATAGCCTCTTGCAATGATCTTGTCATTCTGTACGATCACGCAGCCGATTGGCACTTCGTCTAAGGCATATGCTTTTTTTGCCTCGCGGATTGCGGCTTTCATATATTTTTCATCCTGTGTCATCATTCTATATTGTCTCCTGTCTTTGTCCGTATTTTAACCTATTTTATTCTGCCTGTCACGGATAAAAACATCACTGTTTCCAAAAATCTAACTTCTCATTACGGGGATAAATACAATTTAGGTTGCAAGAGATATCTCGTGCAACCTAAATAAACATAACAATTGAAATATATATCATTAATATTAACGTGAATTTACTTTAATCTATTATTTGTTATACCCGTGACAGATGAAAAGCACTTTTATCATAGTTTTGTTTCTCCTTGATTTGTCCCGGAATGCCCTGTTTTGCAAGGGATTTCGGGGATTAATAAATGTATGTTTTTGCTGGCATCTTGGCAAAATAAGGCAAGATGAAGCATGTTATTACTACCTGTTAGTAGTAAAAATGGTAGTAAAACAAAAGTTCTTACTACTAAGGATTTTCTGAAAAGTTTAATACTCCTTCTGGATAATACGCACTGCGATTCGTCCATGTCATACCTATCTGTTCATAATCAATATGGTTTTCTGAAACATCCTTATCAATAAATTTGACACAATTACAATTCATATAATCTGCTCCACATTTTGAACACTTACTACTTTTTACCCATTTTATCGGTGCACATATTATCTTGTTCTCTTCAAGATATTTCGCATCTTCTTTGGGTATTTGTAAACTTACGATTTCTTTATGATTTTCCCAATGAGTGCCTAAAATATATTTTTGAGGAACAACATACCTATCAAAGCAAACTACATCACCGTGAATTAATGCAAACTTATTAGGTCTATCTCCAGCATTTTTAAACACATTATTCTCAAAATATATTTTCTCAATCAAAGAATCAAAAGAATCTGTTCTGTTTGTAATACATGGTTTCAAAACAATAACAAAATCCGATACATGACCAGCAAGAGATAGTTGAACCGCTTCCTTCTCTTCATTCAACATGATACCTACAGCAAGAAGCCTATTATCACCGTTCAAATTCCATGCATGGCATAAATCATAAATTGCTTCCAAAACGATGTAAATCGTATTAATATTACTACAGCAAATTGTAGGGAAATTAGTAACTGTGTCGCCAAATTCAATTAAAGTCGAAAACGGCATTCTTATTTTAATCCCCTTTCGAGCAATGAGTTTGAAAAAGGTTATTGAATCCGCTTCTAATATCTTTACTCTTTTTTTTCTATTATATATAAACTCATCTTTGTTCAAAATTCTAACATCATACCCATCTGTGATAGTCACCTTGGATGTACAATGAAAGAAAAACCTCAATCCATCTCCTGCGTTTAAGTTAATAGGTATAAATTTATTAGGCTTATCTATAATAGAATTTCTTTGAGTGCGTTCTTTTTTGATTTGCTCAAATTTTTCATCCACTCCTCCAAAATACTCACCAACCAACGCATTTTCTCTGTAAAATGTACTAATAAGTTCTTTCCACAATTCTACAGAAAAATCATTATCTATTCTCCATAATTTCACATAATCAGAATTTTTTCCACACTTGCTTATATCTGTTTTAGAATCTATTCTTTCTAAAATTTGCTCATCATTATAAATACGTATTGCTCCATCAAGATGATTAGGCACACCCGAAACTGGATTAAGCATACTGTGTACATATCTGCACCCCCATAATAAAGATTTTCCTTCGTCTAACGAGATATTTTCTTTATCACATAGTTCCTCACATTCAAATGTCCTTTTTCCATCTTGAATATGCCAGTAAAATTGAGTACTTAACAGATTTGAAAAAAGGTTGTCATAATGCTCATTATCATGGCAAGTTACCCCTTCCGGTATTAACTGCAAATCATTATTAAAATGTGGACCTCGAATGTACTGATATTCAAATTCTGGATGTTCGGTTCCAGGAAGACCTACCAAATCCATATCTAAGGCGAGTTTTACCTTTACCCCCTCTACATTTCTTATTTTTTCAAATGAATTGAAAAATTCTTCATTTGTAGTATTTGCAATCGATAGGGTTCTCCTAAAAAATTGATGTGCGAAAAGCAAATATCCCTCTTTCTGAAACACCCCCGGAATCAATAATCCCTTTTCTCCATCTTCATTTTTCGTATAAACTGGCTCTAAATCTTTTGCATCAACTAATCCATCACTAAATGTTTCGGTCCATTCTGGAAATAAGCGTGTAATAATTCCTTTATCTTTTAACGCTACAGCTTGCCCTATAGGAGCAATCCGATAAGTTTTAGAAAGAATATCACCTAGTCTATTTTTTAAAACATCAATCTCCTCTTTATGTTCTTTACAGAATACATGATAATCATGTGCATTAATAAATGTACGCATTTCTTCAAATTCTTCATTAGTTTCCATAAAAGCCACTTTCTTTGTAACATATGCTTTTCCCGGTTCCAAATATATACCCGTCATTTTTGTATAGCCAATCGGTTTTGTTCTGTCATGCCCCATATTTACAGGAATCACTGTAGACCATGCATCACGATACGCATTAATTAGTGTCTCCAATGGTAGGATCTGATTTTTTCTATTTACTCCATCTGTAATTGCAACTCCTTGATATACTTGCACTTCTTTCACCTTCTTTTTATAAAAAACCTATAATATATTATATCCTCAAAACCGACTTTTTTCCACAAAAATAACGCCCTAGCCTAAGCCAGAGCGTTACCTATCTTCTATATTAAACCACCTTGAACATCTTCTGTGACATCGGTTTCTCTTTCTTCTGCTCAACCTCCGCCTGTGCCTTCCTGAATTCTTCCATCCTCTTCAATTCTTCCTCAGCATCATCGAATCCGATATGCGTGTACA
>CAKRFH010000116.1:0-9158 GCA_934320555.1 uncultured Roseburia sp. | reverse complement strand
GCTTGGATTCTGCCATTCCTTCGGTCGGCAGAATCCAGGCTTCGTATGCTGTTATCCATATGCAAGGGAGAATGACACCCCCGGATTTCCAGCAACCATACCACAGAAAGGAGCATTTCCATGCCAGAATACAAAAAAATCGGCTATCTGACCACCGACTTCAAAATGTTCCACCTGAAGGATGAATACATCCGCTCCTTCCACTACCACTACCATGACTTCCACAAAATCCTGATCCTGTTAAGCGGTGACGTCACCTACTGCGTGGAAGGACGCTCCTATGACCTGCAAAAAAACGATATCGTCTTCATCAGCGCCGGGGAGGTGCACAAACCTGTGATCCACTCCAATGCCGCTTATGAGAGAATCATCCTCTATGTATCTCCGGATTTCTTAGAGCACTACAAGGATGAGGACACCGACCTCGCACTCTGTTTCAAGCGGGCAGGGCGCGAGCAGTCCCATGTGCTCCGTCTGCGCTCTTTTGCCGGAAGCAGGCTCGGTGCCATCGCAAAAGACCTCGATGCCTCCCTGAGGGATCAGGACTATGCCAATAAGCTGCATCACCGGCTGCTCTTTTTAGAATTTCTGATCCAGTTGAACCGCGCCGCACTGCACAACAACGTCGAGTACATCGAGACCTCCGCCGCCAATGAGAAGATCATAAACGTGCTCGACTACTTAAACAGCCACCTCACCGAGCAGATTTCCATCGATGATCTGTCCTCCCGGTTCTATCTAAGCCGCTCCTACCTCATGCACACCTTCAAAGAGCAGACCGGCTACAGCATCGGAAATTACCTGTCCACAAAGCGGCTGCTACTCGCGCGTGACCTTGTGCTCACCGGGAAACCGATCACGGAAGTCTGCTACGAATGCGGGTTCCAGAACTACTCCACCTTCTCGCGTGCATACAAAAAAAGCTTCGGCGAATCCCCACGGGAACTCCGCCAAAGCACTTCTGTTTCCTGATCGTATCTTTTTAATTCTTCTCCGCCATGGCATTCATGAGCGTTGGGATCATCTGTTTCTTTCTCGAAACGATTCCCTCTAACAGAATGCCATCCGGGTCTTCCTCAGTCTCGAACGCATCTGCAAGGATCTGCCCTGCATCGTGCCCCTCGAAAATGACCTTCGAAGACTCTTCTAAAATATCCGTGAGCATCACATAAACCATGTCAAGCCTTTTCTCTCCGAGTACTTCCTTCATGAAAGGCTTCAACTGCTTTCCTACCTGGTCTAACTCCTCCCTGCCCATCGCGCTAATCTGTGCCACACCAAAATCATACTCTTCTGTGTGGAATACCTTGAAATCTGTATAAAAAATCTCCTCTGTCGTCTTGTTCTTAAAGTCGCTGCCCGCGCGGAACATATCTCTCGCATACTTCTCAATCTCGACATCCGCGATCTTCGCCAACGCCTCGGCTGCCATGATATCAAGCTGTGTGCAGGTTGGGGAACGGAACATTAAGGTATCGGACAGAATCGCAGATAACAGCAGTCCTGCGATCTGCTTCGGAATCTCAATTCCTTTCTCGCCGAACATCTGGTAAATGATCGTGGACGAGCAGCCCAGCGGCTGATTTCTGAAATAAACCGGAGAGATCGTCTCAAGACTTCCGATTCTGTGATGGTCGATGATCTCTAAAATCTCTGCCTCCCCGATATTATCAACTGCCTGTGACTTCTCGTTGTGGTCAACTAAGATCACCTGCTTTTTCTGCATGCTCATCAGGTTTCGTCTGGAAACCATTCCTATATAATAACCGTTCTCGTCTAAGATTGGGAAATCGCGGTGTCTGATCTTCGACATCGTCTCCTTCACATCATCCACATAATCATCTATGTCGAAGGTGACAATATTGTCCTTCGTCATAAATTCCTTGATCGGCATACTCTGGTTAATAAGCCTTGCAATAGAAAAACTGTCGTAGGCGGTCGTGATAACCACGCAATCCTTCTTTCTTGCCATCGCAATCACGTCTTCATCGACATCAAATCCGCATCCGATAATCAGGCAGCTTGCATTTGCCTCAAGTGCACGGATCTGGGCTTCCTTTCTGGAGCCTAAAATCACAAGATCGTCTGATTCTACGAACTCGACCATATATTCGATATCGGAGGCTCCGATCACGACCTTACCGCGCATAAAGTACGCGTGCTCATTTCCGGATATGATCTTGCCGTCTAACGTCTCCGCGATATTCTTATACTGCGTTCTCGCCTTTGAGAGCACATGACTGTCATACACATCCATGTAAGATGTTGCGATATCCTTCGTTACAATGATTCCTTCGAGTTTTCCAAGCCTGTTTGTAACCGGAAGTGTTACAACATCTAACTTTTTCATTGTCTCCCATGCTTTCTTTAATGAAATCTGAGAGCTCACACCTGTTGTCTTACGGATAGAGATATCTTTTAACTGAGCTCCCACATCCGTGATCAGTTCCGGGTCCTCTGCCTTGAAATAATCTAAGACATAGCGTGTCTCCTCGCTGATCGCTCCGGCACGCTTCGGTACATACTCGCGCTCCCCGAGCTGATTTTTCAAATACGCATAAGAAATCGCAGCGCAGATGGAATCCGTATCCGGATTCTTATGTCCTACGACCCATACCTTTTTCGGTTCTATATTCATATTCTGATTACGCCTTTCCCTGTGACCTGCATCCCTTTATGGTCTGTTGTTCCGGCATCTGTGCAGTCACAAATTCTATTCCTGATCACTACTGGCTTAGATTCCATCCCGCAGCTTTTTTATCATACACATTCAAGGCATAATTCCGCAAGAGTTTTCCTTTATGTTCTAAAATTGGAACACTCCAAGCGAATATAAAATAAATGCCACCAACAGGATAAAATTGATAATAGAAAACCAGGACAGCACCTTTGCATAGCCTTTCACCTGTTCCACTCCCTGCTCTGTCTCATCAAGCTTCTCAATTCTCGCATCAAATTCGTTGAACAGCTCCTGGATATTGCGGTAGCACTTCACATTCTCGGAATGCACCTTCTCGGAAAGATCTGTCTTGATGGATTCTAACTGGCTTGTTGCATTCTCAAGCAGCGCCTTTACCTCGGCAACCTGTTCCTCATTCAGCTTCTTATTTGCCGCAACCTGCTCCTCTAAGAACTTTCTGTTTGCCGCGATCTGTTCTTCGTTCATCTTCTTGCTGACTGCAATCTGCTCGCTGTTTAACGTACGGTTCGTCTCTAGCTGCTCGGCGCTCGCCTTCTTTGCGTCCTCCACCTGACTGGAAACGATCTGCTCCATCTCTGCAAGCTTCGCTGTCACTTTATCGGCAAGGTCGTCCACTTTTCCGCTGAAGTCATTGACGATCTTATCTGCCTCCTCCTGGCGCTCTGTCAGGATCAGTTCCAGCTCCTGTGCCTTTCCCTCGCGTTCACTTACTAACGCCTGCAATTCTGATACTTTGCTCTCCTTAAGTGCTAACAGGTTCTGCAGCTGCTTTGCTTTCTCTCTGAATTCATCAATCTGGCTTAATAAAAAATCTTCCTTCTCCACGTTCTCCCTCGTCCTTTCTGTCTGCTTTTCTGCGGTTTTTCTTTCAACTTTCTCTTTATTGGCAACAGCTCCCCTCCCGGCGGAATGGTATCCTTTCTGTAAAGGGGCAGACCGTCTGCTTTCTCCCGGGTAAATTCGCGCTAATCGCTGCAGTAACGTAGGCATTTCTCACGCTTCCTCCCATTTTCTTCCATAAAAACTTATTTTTTTCATTTTATCATTCCCTTCCCTGCTTGTAAACAAAAGAATACCTGTGCAAAAAAGAAAACGGCTCCACATGGGAACCGCTTTCCTGAAAGGGATTATTGTTTTATTTATTTACATAATTTTTTGAATTCGTCAGCCACAAACTGAACCTTTGTTCCGATGATAACCTGGACAGCTGTCTTGCTAGGTCTGATGACACCTGCTGCACCTGCTGCTTTGATCTTCTTCTCATCTACTAAGGAGCTGTCTTTTACTTCCAGACGAAGTCTTGTGATACAGTTGTCAATGCTTGTCACATTAGATGCACCGCCAACTCCTTCTAAAATTTCTGCTGCTACAGTTGTGTAGTCGCTGTTTCCGAGTTCTACCTTCTCCTCATCAACATCATCATCCTCACGTCCCGGAGTCTTTAAGTCAAACTTGGTAATTGCAAAACGGAATACTACATAGAATACGATAAATGCTGCGATTCCAAGAGGAATGATGAGTAATGTCTTCTGTGCTGCCGGAAGGGAAGCGGAGAAGATTAAGTCTGTTGCTCCTGCTGAGAAGCAGAAACCTGCTCTGAATCCTAAGGATACAGTGATGAATGTGAAAATACCGTATAATAATGCATATACTACATAAAGTGCTGGTGCGAGGAACATGAATCCGAACTCGAACGGCTCTGTAACACCGCAGACAAATGCACAGATAGCTGCGGAAGCAACAAGACCGATTGCAACTTTCTTCTTGTTATCCTTTGCACAGTGGATCATGGCAAGGGCAGCACCCGGAATACCAAACATCATACATGGGAAGAATCCGGACATGTACATACCTAAGCTCCAGCCTACATCTGCGGATGTCTCACCAGCCCAGAAGTGCTGTAAGTCGCCAAGACCAATTGTATCGAACCAGAATACGTTGTTTAATGCGTGATGTAATCCGGTCGGGATCAGTAATCTGTTTAAGAATGCGTAGATACCGGCTCCGACAGCGCCAAATCCCACAATTGCTTCTCCGAGTGCAACCAGTGCGCCGAATAAAACTGGCCATACAAAGAACAAGATAGCGGACACTACGATGGAAACAACACCGGAAACAATTGCCACACAGCGTTTTCCACTGAAGAATGCGAGCCAGTCCGGTAACTTGGTTCCTTTAAACTTGTTGTAGCAGGTAGCACCGATGATACCTGCAAGGATACCGATGAATGGGTTTCCAATCTTGTTGAATGCAAGTGTCTTGGTTGCACTGTCAGCGATTGCCGGCATTAAGGTTGTCACAACACCTGTAGAAAGAAGGTTTGTGATCATTAACCAGGATGCTAAAGCTGCAAGTGCAGCTGTTCCGTCGTTGTCATCTGCCATACCGACACCGACACCGATAACAAACAGGATTGCCATGTAATCAATTAAAGCTCCGCCCGCTTTCACGAGGAAGAATCCGATCATCTCAACAATACCTGTAACGTCTCCACCCTGCATGGTAGATTTGCATAACGCATATCCGATACCCATTAAGATACCACAGATTGGAAGACAAGCTACTGGAAGCATTAAAGCTTTTCCCAGCTTCTGTAAATATTTCATCATATTAAGCTCCTCCTTATTAATAATCCCTTTTTTATTTTATGCCAGTTATTTCTGGCTAAAATACTGTTTTTATTTCTTTAATACCAGAATGGTATCGCCCGGTCTGACATCACTTCCGGTCATTGCATCGACTGACTTATAGTCCGCTGTATTACAGATTACAACCGGTGTGATCACATCATAGCCCGCAGCTTTCACAGCATCAAGATCTACTGTGATTAACAGGTCACCTTTCTTCACGGTGTCTCCATTCCCCTTGTGTGCTGTAAAATGTTCTCCCTTAAGGGCAACCGTGTCAAGTCCGATATGAACTAAGATCTCTGCGCCCTCTGCAGTTGTCATGCTCACCGCATGCATAGTATCGAAGATCATCTCAATGGTTCCGTCTGCCGGAGCATATATCTTTCCCTCTGACGGGATCACTGCAGCTCCTTTTCCAAGGATCTCCTCCCCAAATGTCGGGTCACTTACCTCACTGATCGGTACTGCCTTTCCTTTTACCGGGGATCCGATTTCAATCCCTTTTTCTTCTTTTTTCTTAAAAAACTGAAACATCTTTTCCTCCTTCTTTCTCTATCCCGCATGCATCTTGTTATCATGCCTCTGCCGCCTCAGACAGCTTTCTGTCCTGGCAGTTCTTATCTCTTAGTCTTTCATGCACATCCGCTTGATATGGATGGACAGGAACATGATCTCTTCGCCGGAAATTGTCCAACCGTATTCATCCTCAATATAGCGGGCAATCTTCTCGCTGCATTCATATTCCTTCGGATATTTATTCTCCATCATCCGGGCAAACTCGATCTCATCATCCTTCAATAATTCATGGCGGTATAACCGCTGTGCCAAAAACTTCAGATGTGTCACAAACCTCTCATAATGCAGGGAGTCTTCATCTGGCTCGATCTGCATCTCTCTCTTCACCAAATCTATAATCCCCTGGATCATGTTCGTCATGGCAAAAGTATCACGGATCGATGTATTGTATTCTGCATTTACAAAATGGAGTGCAATAAATCCAGCCTCATCCTCTGTGAACTCTGTTCCAAGCTTCTGGTTGAGCAGATTCACAGCATACTGTCCAAGCAGATATTCCTGATTGTAGAACTTCTTGATCTCCCAGAGCAATGCATTCTTCAGATTGATTCCCTGCGTATATCTTTCGATGGCAAAATTAATGTGGTCTGTCAATGTGATATAAATGCTCTGATTCAGCTGCACATTCAGACTCTCTTTCGCATAGGAAATAATGTCGCTTGTCAGCTGCATATGCTCTAACGGGATGTTCGCCAGAATCTCCTGAAACTGTCTCGACAGTGTTTCATTTTCTATCCGGAATACCTTCTCCACCTTTGCATCGTCCACACAATCTCCTGCATGTGCCTTGAATCCAATTCCTCTTCCCATAATAACAACTTCCTGGTTATTATCATCAAAAGCCGATATGACGTTATTATTGATCACTTTCTGGATATTCATAGGCTGCTCCATCTCTTTTTCATTCACAGGATCTGCAGACAGGAACGCGCATTTCGTGAACGATTCATTGCCAAAAAAAAACCAAATTTTACAAACTTCTCCCGGATTATGTAAAATTTGGTTTTGCCTGCTTCCCAGTAACAATCCAATGTTTATATTTTCTTTATAAATTGTTTATATTTATTTTATCATTGTTGTTTATTACTGTCAAGTTTTATTCTGTTTATTTTAAGTTTTTAGACATTTTAACCAATTAATACATGATAAAATGTACACAATCGCCAATCTTTTCTTCTGTCTGGCAGCTTCTTTTTCACTGCCAGACAGCCAGTTCTTTTACAGATTGGATTCAAAGAATGCTTTTACTGCCTCATAGGCTGCATCTTCATCTTCACCTTCTACGGTAATTGTAACAGTCTGTCCCTGTTTTACACCCATGCTCATAACCGCCATCAGTCTGGAAGCATCTACTGTTTTGCCATCCTTCTCTAACATGACTTTGCTCTGAAAGTTCTTAACTTCCTTCACCAGCATGCCTGCCGGTCTTGCGTGGATTCCCAGTTCATCTTTCACAGTGTAGGTAAATGTTTTCATGCTATCTTCTCCTTCTTATATATTCCCGAAGCTGCATCCGCCTTCGCGGTCAGTCCTCCGGTTATTTACGCTTTCAGGACATTTATTTCACAGATTGATTCTCCTATGAAACAAAAAACCGGAAAAGCACACACAATGATAGTGTCTGTCTTTTCCGGTTTAGTACATTTACATGTGAACTATCCTTCATAAAGATATATTTATTATAATTTCATGTTATAGATTTGTCAAGTGAAACCTCGCAGACAATCTTCTTACTTT
Organism: uncultured Roseburia sp.; assembly: GCA_934320555.1. Taxonomy (GTDB): domain Bacteria; phylum Bacillota; class Clostridia; order Lachnospirales; family Lachnospiraceae; genus Roseburia. The sequence continues at coordinate 1,514 of CAKRFH010000116.1, read as the reverse complement.
CTCCGGATCCACAACCTCATACTGATTTACATGCTCCGCATCCGCATAAGAAAAATCAACACTCCCCCTCGCTGTTGTCCGGTCTGTCAGCCATGATCTACAGGAACTGTGCACCTGATGAATTCCTGTGCTTTCGATTAGTTCTGCCACATTTTTCTCATTCACACCGCTTCCGGCAAGAATTGTGATCTCATTTCCGTACTCACTCTGAAGCTGCTTTAATGTTTCTCTTCCCGTCCACGCATCCGATGTCCCACCACTTGTAAGAACCCGATCCGCGCCTAATGTGATTAACTGCTCCATCATTTTTTTCTGATCAAGGGCACAGTCAAAAGCTCGATGGAACACAGCTTCGCGCCCCTGCTCATGTATCAGGCAGATGACTTCTTTTGTGCGTTCTGTATCTAAGGTTCCATCCTCTTTCAAAAATCCGAAGGCAATTCCGTCCGCTCCATGCCCCAACAATAGTTTTGTATCCAAAATCATTGTCTGATATTCCTCCTCTGAATAGCAGAATCCACCGCCCCGTGGGCGTACCATCGCCACTACCGGTATCCTGCACTGCTCCTTCGCGCAGACCAGATTCGCTAATGATGGGGTCAGTCCTCCAAGATATAATGCACTGTTTAATTCCACTCTGTCTGCACCATTTTCCCAGGCTGTCTTCACATCCTCAAAGCTGCCACAGCAGATTTCCAAAATTGAGTCCATATCTGTTTCCTCCTGCCTGGACATTTCACAGGCTGTCCTTTTGCTTTCCAGTATAAGGCAAAAGCCCAGAAAGGACAATGCCTTTCCGGGCTTTTGGAATATACATTCATTCAGATGAAATCTAAATCTTATTTGTATAATTCAACTAATCTTAACAGATGTTCATAACGAGCCTTTGCAGCTTCCTCAGATGCAGCAAACAGTTTTGCAGCTCTTTCTGGGAAGGATCTTGTTAATCTGCTGTAACGTGTCTCGTTATTTAAGAAATCCTGGTAAGATCCATCACCTGGCTTAGATGTCAGAGTGAATGGGTTCTTTCCTTCAGCTTTCAGAGCCGGGTTGAAGGAGAAGAGGTTCCAGTAACCAGCAGCTACTGCTTTCTTCATCTCATCCTGGCAGTGGTTCATTCCACCTTTTACTCCGTGTAATTCACATGGAGCGTATCCGATTACTAAGGATGGTCCGTCATAAGCTTCTGCTTCTGCAAGAACTTTAACAGCCTGAGCCATATTAGCACCAAGAGCGATCTGTGCTACATATACATATCCGTAGCTCATAGCGATCTCAGCAAGGCTCTTCTTGCCGATGTCCTTACCAGCTGCAGCGAACTGGCAAACTTCACCGATGTTGGAAGCCTTAGAAGCCTGTCCACCTGTATTGGAGTACATCTCTGTATCGAATACCATAACGTTTACGTTATTTCCGGAAGCAAGTACATGGTCTAATCCACCGAATCCGATATCATATGCCCATCCGTCACCACCGAAGATCCATACGGACTTCTTAGCAAGGTAATCTTTCTT
>CAKRFH010000115.1:0-9300 GCA_934320555.1 uncultured Roseburia sp. | reverse complement strand
CATCCAACTGTGCGGTGTACAGTCTGTAATAATAGCCTCTCTTCGCCATCAGTTCCTCATGTGTTCCAGCTTCCATAATCCCGCCGTCATCAATATACATGATCTTGTCGCAGCCGCGGATCGTGGAGAGCCTGTGTGCAATGATGAAAGACGTTCTTCCGACTAACATCGCATTCAGACCAGTCTGTAAGGCTTTCTCCGTCTGCACATCGATACTTGAAGTCGCCTCATCCAAAATTAAAATTGCAGGATCGGAAAGCACTGTTCTCGCAAAGGAAATTAACTGCTTCTGTCCCTGGCTTAACATCGAGCCGCGCTCTCTGACTTCGGTCTTATAACCGTCCGGCATTTTGCTGATAAAATCATCTGCGCATACAAGCTTTCCGGCGCGCTCGATCTCCTCCATCGTCGCATCCAGCTTGCCATAGCGGATATTGTCCTCGATCGTCCCGGAGAAAATGAAGCTGTCCTGCATCATAATGCCCATCTGCTCCCTGAGGGAACGGATCGTCACTTTGGAGATGTCCTGTCCGTCAATCCGGATACAGCCGCCATTTACATTATAAAAGCGCGAGATCAGGTTTACAATCGTACTCTTTCCTGCCCCGGTCGGTCCGACTAATGCGACGCTCTCCCCCGGATTTACTGTGAAGGAAACATCTTTTAAAATCGTCTTTGACGCATCGTAGGCAAACTTTACATGGTCAAATTCCACCTGTCCGCGGATCTTTGGCATAGGAACTGCATCCGGTGCGTCTTTCACCGTCACAGGCTCATCAATTGTCTCGAAAATACGTTCCAGATAGGCAATGTTGTTGATAAAGTTGTTAAAAATATTTCCAAGGTTCATGATCGGCTGCCAGAAATAGGATGCATAGCTTGAAATCGCCACGATCGTACCAAGCGATTTATTGCCCTGCCCGAATATGACAAGACCAAACAGAAAAATCGCCGCCCGGACGCAGACCGAGATCGTATCAATGCCCGGCCACACCAGGTTCGAATAGCGCACCGCGGTATTCCACGACTTTCTGCATTCCTTCGATAGCCCGTTGAAGATCTTTGCATTCTCATCCTCCCTTGCAAAAATCTGGGTAATGCGCGCTCCCACGATATTTTCCTGCAAATAAGCATTCAGGTTGGAGTTCTTATTCGACACGGCCTGCCATGCCCTTCGCTGTTTATTTTTGATCCAGAACAGAAACACTGCCAGTACCGGCACCCCGCAGAGCACTACAAGCGCCATCTGCACATCTACCAGAAACATAAAAATAATGATAAACAGTAAGTTAAACCCTTCCAGCACGATATTGATCAGTCCGTTGGAGAGCATATCCGACACAGAGTTCACGTAATTGACCACACGGATTAAGATCTTGCCATGCGGTCTGTCATCGTAGTACTGGAACGGCAGCTCCTGTAAATGGGCAAACAGGTCTTTTCTGATATCATAGATAATATTCTGGCTGACCTCCACCATGATCCGGCTTCTTATTGTCGTAAAGATCACACTCACCATATAAATCCCGACTAGTGCCCCCACCAGGGAAAAAAGCAGCCTCATGTTCTGATCCGGGATCGCGGTATCTAACGCCCTCTGGATGATCATCGGTGCGACATAGCCAAATGCCCCGCCGATCCCGCTTAAGACGATCGCTACAGCCATCTGTCTGATATATTTCTTAATATAGGATGAAGCACGCAGTAAATGTCTGACGTCAAACGGTTCCTCTAACACTTCATCCTGCTTATATGTATTGCGTGCCATTTCTTCCCCTCCTACAGTTCCTCTAATCCGGTCTGTAATCTGACCAGATCGTAATAGTAGCCTTTCTTTGCGATCAGCTCCTCATGCGTTCCCGCTTCCTTAATATAACCATTCTGCATTACAAAAATATGGTCTGCTTCCTTCGTGGTCGAGATTCTCTGCGCGATAATGATCTTCGTACAGGTGAAGTCTAACTCCTTTAACGATTGCTGGATCTGTTTCTCCGTCTCCATGTCAACCGCAGAGGTCGTATCATCAAGGATCAGAATGGACGGTTCTACCGCAAGCGCTCTCGCAAGCGAGATTCTCTGCTTCTGCCCGCCGGAAAGCCCTACTCCACGCTCCCCGACTACCGTATCATAGCCTTCCGGCATTTTGGAAATAAAATCGGATGCCGCTGAATATTTTGCATACTTCCGGATCTCATCGATCGTAATGTCACTGTTTCCATAGGCGATATTTCCCTCGATCGTATCCGAATACAGAAGAACGTCCTGCGTCGCAAGCCCGATATTTTTTCTCAGATCTTCTAATTTATAATCCTCCACCGGAACCCCGTCGATTAAGATTCTTCCTTTTGTCGCCTCATAGAAACGCGGAATCAGATGGATCAACGATGTCTTTCCACATCCGGTCTCGCCCATAATGGCAACGGTCTCGCCCGGCTGGATCGTAAAAGAAATGTCGTGCAGTACCGGCAGATCCCCGTCCTCATACTGGAATGAAACATCCTGAAATTCAATCTTTCCCTCAAAACGGTCCGGGTGCGGGATGGCATTCTCATGATCTTTGATCTTCGGTTCGGAATAATAAATTTCCATGACTTTCTTCGCTGCCGCAGAGAAACGCTGGAACTCATTCATAATATTTCCCATCTGGCGCATTGGGTTGGCGATCGCCCAGATCAGCCCGGAAAATGCGACATATTCGCCCATCGTAAGCTGTCCTTTGATTAAGAACACACCTCCTACCGCTAACATGACAACCGGCATAAGATTCGCAATACTCTCCACATAAGGGAAAAACCTAAGCCATACCATCGCCGTCTCTTTGTTCGTCTTCGCATAGTCGCGGTTTGCCCGGTCGAACTTCGAAATCTCATAGTCTTCCCTTGCAAATGCTTTCACCACTCTGTTTCCGGAAATATTTTCCTGCGCATAGGTGTTCATCTGCGCTAATTTTTCACGCAGCAGCGCATGCATCGGTGCGACCCGGTTGCGGAACAGGCAGATGATCCAGAACACAAACGGCGAGATCACTAACAGACAAAGCGCCATTTTCCAGTTCGTATACAGGAAAAAAACGGCTGCCGCGATAAACAGTGAAAATGATTCGATCACCATCCGCACAACCCATGCCACCATGTGGCGCACTGCATCTAAGTCTCCCGTCACACGCGTCATCAGATCCCCGGTCCGGTACGTGCTGTAAAATGTCATATCCTGTCTCTGGATCTTGTCATACAGGTAATTCCGGATCCTGTATAATACGGTCTGTGACACATGCTCATAGATCATGCAGTCCGCATAGACAATCACCGTCCTGACCACCGTGATTCCTACCATTGCAACTAACAGCTGATAGAACAAATCGCTATTCGTCTGCATATTTTCTCTGGCATGCTCCCCTGTCAGAAACAGGTCTACGATCTTTCCGGAATAATATGGAACGGTCAGCTGCAACACATTGTATACAACGGTTCCGATCATGCCAATCACATAAATTGCCCTTGCTCCCTTCATATTCTCCCAAAGCCATTGCAGCTTTGTTTTCGGGAACTGCGTATTTTCTCTGCTCATTTTCTCTGACTCCCCTGCTGTCTTTCTTCCGTATTTTCATGGTAATTGCAGATATTGTATCAATTCGGAAAAAACTATGATATAATCTGACTACACGAAAGTAGAACGTTTCTATTCTTTATGAGAAGGATCTGATTATGGATATGAAGAATTTATATGAATTCAGCGACATTTTACAGTCGCCGATCGAAGCTTTTATCTGCGCGGCAGAAAATATCCGTTTCCCGGTGGAGGCACACTGGCACTACTTTGTCGAAATCATCTATATGACCGACGGAGCAATCACAGTAACCTGCAACGATGTTCCCTATCACATGGAACCGGACGACGTCCTTGTCATCCCGCCGCAGTCCGTTCATGCCTTTTATGCAGAAAATGGACAGCCTTACCGCTATCTCTGCTTCAAATTCAATCTGGACAAAATTCACCTTGTCGGCAGCTACCTGCCTGCTCTAAGTGATGCATTCCACCAGATTTCAAATATAGAGGTTCCGCCGATCTGCTTCCATGCAAATGATTTTCCGCAGATTTCCATCCGGGATCTGTTTCTTACGGTGCATGAGGAGGTCTCCTGTAAAAATTATGGTTACAATTCTTTCGCCTACTCGGAATTTTCCATTTTCCTGTTACAGTTGCTGCGCAAATGGCACAGTATGGGAATTTCCTTCGAGCAGAACAAAGTCCCGGAGATTGAGGAACAGACGATTCGGAATGCGCTTGTCTACATTGACCGCCACTCGCATGAAAATATTAATGTTGCCCAGCTGGCGCATCTCTGCAACATGAGCTACTCCTACTTTGCCAAAGTATTCCGCAAGCTCTACGGACAGAGCTGCAAGCAATATATCGAATTTGTCCGGCTAAATAAGGTGGAAAATCTCCTTCTTTTCACCGATTATGACCTCAACTTCATCTCCAGCGAGACTGGCTTTGCCGACTGCAGCCACTTAATCCGGACATTTAAAAAGCGCTATCAGATGACCCCGAAGCAGTTCCGGAAGCAGCATACGGCAGTGAACCCTCTTTCCTGACCCTGTCACGGATATCTGGATATGCGAAAAGGGTGGAGACGCATTATCATCTCCACCCTTTTTTCTTTAAAAATATTTAGATTCCTCTGAACCGGAACTTAAAGCCAAGCGGTTTGGTCACATCGATGTGATATTCCGGATGTACCGGTGAGCCCCAGCTGTCATCGCCGCCGACACCCATCTGTGCGAGTGCGACACGGACTACCGTATAGTGTACCTCCGGCAGTTCGTATGCATGTGCTGCATTTTCGATCTCGTGCGGTGTGTATGGAAGTGCGGAGAAGCTCAGATCATCTCCCTCGAACAGGATACCTCTTCCCTTCGTATCTGTCACTTTCGCATAGCGCACGCCTATCTTATTGCCACATTCCTGTGGAACCAGATATTTTGCCATATTATCTGCCACTTTGTTCTTATAGATGCCAAGCTTTGCTCCCCTGCTGCGGTCTGCATAAGTCTCCTGCTCTCCGAGACCATACCACTCCACATTGTCATAGTCTGCATTGAACTTAAACATCATACCGAATTCCGGCATATCCGGAAGTCCCTCGACTGGATCATAGGTAAGCTCTGTCTCGACGGTTCCGTCTCCGTATACCGTGTAAGCTGCCTGACAGCTTGATGCCGGGACAGTCGGCATATAATAGGTAAAGGTTACGGTCACGCAGTTTTCCTTTTCTTCAAAATTGAAAGCCGATCCGCCAAACATGCTCTGACCGTTCTTATTGCTGATATACATACTTGCGATTTTCCACTGGGAGTAACGCGCCGGAGCCATGCTTCCGTTATCATTGTCAACCGGTGCACGCCAGAAGTTCGGCATCGGCATCTTCTCAATCAGCTCTTTTCCGCCATAACGGTAAGAGACAAGTCCTCCGTTCATCGGGGAGAAGAGACAGTCGAAGTTCTCACCCTTCACGCCGATATACATCTTTCCGTGGATCACCTGCACGGTTTTCTCCGGTGCTTTCCACTCCGCTGCTTTCTGATAAACGTTCTGTCCAAATGCCACTTCGTGTCCTGCCTGTGCCCAGATCGTATCTTCCTTTAACTGGAAGGAAACGGTGACTGCATACTCACTGCCGTCCACCGGAATTGCAAAAGGAACCGTAAAGTTCTTCTCGGATAACGGCTCTACTGCAAGCTGCATCTTCTGTTTTCTGACCAGCTTTCCATCCTTCTGTAACAGGATGACGCCCTCATAATGATCGGTATTGACAAACAGGTTCTTATTGACAACTGTAAAGGTACCGTCCTCCTCGAAGTGAACGCTGATATTCTGATAATTGAACTTCACTTCCTGCATCTTCGGGGATTCTGCCCTGCCGCCTGCATAGCAGATACCATTTCCGCTGAAGTTATAGTCGGTTGGACGTTCCAGGAAGTCTCCGCCATATGCCTGGAATTCTTTTCCGTAACGGTCTTTCTTCAAAATCGACTGGTCGATGTAATCCCAGATAAATCCACCCTGATATCTTGGTTCACGGTCAGTCAGATCGGTATACTTGTGCATGGCTCCGCAGGAGTTGCCCATTGCATGGGTGTATTCACAGCAGATAAACGGTTTTTCCTTGTGTTCTGCAAGGAACTGTTCAATCTTTGCAACCGGTGGATACATCTGGCTTTCCATATCGCTTGTCTTCTCATATCTTCTGTCGTTAAAAATTCCCTCATAATGAACGAGACGATGTGGATCTAACTCGCGGAACTTCTCAGACATATCAAAAACAACCTTGCCGCCGAACGCCTCATTTCCAACAGACCAGATTAAGATCGCCGGATGGTTCTTGTCTCTCTGATAGCAGGAGTTCACTCTGTCAAGCATCATCGGCTCCCAGTCCATATTATCACCCGGAACAATCGTATCCATCGGTGCCGCCTTCATCAGGGCTGCTGTCCAGGATCCATGGGATTCTAAGTTATTCTCTGCGATCATGTACAGACCGTACTCATCACAAAGGTCATAAATTGCAGATGCGTCCGGGTAATGACAGGTACGGATCGCATTGATATTGTTCCTCTTCATAGTCACAATATCCTGTACGGTCTCCTCCCTTGATATGGCACGTCCTGTCTTATCGCTGAATTCGTGACGGTTCACACCTTTGAATACGATACGTTTTCCATTTAATGTCATAATGCCATCTTTCATTTCGAAGCGGCGGAAGCCGACTCTCTGGCTGATGACTTCTGTTCTTGTTCCCTCTGCATCAAACAGTTCTATTTTCAAAGTGTACAGGTTTGGCACTTCTGCACTCCAGAGTACCGGTGCCTCCACCTTCTTCTCCAGACGGTTCACCCCTTCTTTTACAGATACTTTCTCTGTGAAAAGAACCGGAAGCTCCAATTCCCATCTGTCTTCCGGCAGGATCTTGGAATAATCTGCACATCCCTCCAATGTCAGTCTCGCTGTTCCTGCTCCACGGATCTCCATATCCACCGATAAATCAGCCTCGTTCAGTGACGCATTCAAAACCGGCTGTACCTTCAGGTCATAGACATGAACCGCCGGCATAGTATACAGGTAAACGGAACGGAAAATACCGGAGAACCGGTAAAAGTCCTGATCCTCACACCAGCTTGAGGAGGTCCACTTGAATACCTGCACAGCAAGCTTGTTCTCCCCATCCTTCACATACGGTGTCAGGTCGAACTCGGACGGTGTGAAAGTATCCTCACTGTATCCGACATACTGACCGTTCAGCCAGAGGGCAAATCCGCTCTCCACGCCCTGGAACGATACATAAAGTCCATTCTTCACAAAGCCTTCCGGCAATGTGAAATACTTCACATAGCTTGCTACCGGGTTGAATCCCATCGGCACCTCGTCACGCCATACTTCTTCCCTTCCATCCCATGGATAGGCAACGTTCGTATATTGTGGTGCATCATACCCTTCCATCTGAATGTGCGCCGGAACATGGATCTCATCCCAGCTCTTACAGTCTGTCTCCTCTGCCTCAAATCCCGGGATCACCTGCCCCGGATTCTTCGCATAGTGAAACTTCCAGAGCCCATCTAACGACAGGCGGTAGCTGCTGCTTTCCTCTGCTGCCTCCGCTTCACTCGCATATGCAACATGATCGGAATGCGCTGCCATTACATTGTCCTTGAAAAATTTCGGATCATGGATCCTTTTCACTTCAAACCCCATTTTTGTCTTCTCCTTTTCTGCGTAAAAATTTTATGCCTACTTATGATTATATCGGTATTGGATGGTTTTCTCAATATGCATTTTTGTTTTGTTGCTGGTAATTTGTGCAGACCGTCTGCACAAATTACTATTTCCTGTCAATCCTACTTCTGATTTCTTCTACGGCAGGTAACGCATTCTTCAAATCTAACGGCAAATCTGTACACAAATGGTATTCACTGACACCAATAGGTTTAGACATGTCTCTTAACGCATATTCTGCAATTGTTCTATTCTCATCTCTGCACAAAATAAGTCCTACCGACGGATTATCCTCCGGTTCCTTTACCAAATCGTCCAATGCCGATAAATAAAAATTCATTTTTCCTGCCTGTTCCGGTTTGAACTCTCCTGTTTTAAGGTCTATTGCCACATAACATCTAAGCTTTGTATTATAAAAAAGAAGATCTATATAAAAATCTTTTCCTCCAACTTCAAGATGGTATTGTTGCCCCATAAAAGCAAAGCCTGTCCCTAATTCCATCAGCAAAGATGTAACATTTTTCACAAGTTCATTTTCTATATCAGTTTCCAGCATTTCTTCTGTATAATTTATGAAGTCGAACATGTACGGATCTTTCATTGTACTTAAGACCATGTCCTTTTGTTCTGCTGGCAGCCGTCTTTCGAAATTTGATATTTTATTGGCGACTGCCTGCCGTTCATATAATTGGCTCTTAACCTGTGAAGTCAAATCGTCAACCGACCACTTATGCTCCAAAGTTTTTTCCAAATACCATATATATTCTTCCTTGTTAGACACCTTACTCATCAATATCTGATGATGGCTCCAGGTAATTCTACCCAATCTATATTTTTCCACATCATCTTCTGTAAAAATTTGTGCAAATTTCTTCATATACTTTAAATTTCTAACAGAATAACCCTTCGCACTTGGAAATTTCATCTTCATATCTTTAGACAGGTTTTCTACAAATTTATTTCCCCACTCTGAATTACGAATAATTACATTTCCAATAAATAGATTTGTTTTCATTATCTCGTTATTTACATTGACAGAAGCCCTGTATTTAGCCTGATTGACATAATCATTTATTTCTTCTACTGCCTGCATATATTGGTTTGATGGTGTAAACATATTAACTCCTTCCTAATTGTGCAGACCGTCTGCACAAATTTAAAAACATATTTATTTCCATAATAATTGATTCTTATTTTGCATACAACTTCTAACACATTTACTAATTACTACTTGATCTCCTGCATATCCTCATCGGCTTTTGCAATCATCTGTCTGTACTGTCCTTTCACACTTTCTGGTGCAAGTATCTGTACCTTGCCATTGAAGCCAAATACCCAACCGAAAAAGGTAGGACTGGCTGATACTTCGGTCTGTACCCTGAAAGACGTCATATCATACGCAAGGGTTGTCACATCTTCTCCGAAACGGTCAACCATTGTTTTCATCAGACTGTTATCACACCGTAAATCCACAAGAACTTTCTCGCCTGAGAACATAAAGAAAACTTCCTTTGTGTAATTCTCAAT